>NZ_JBFUIU010000790.1:0-4049 GCF_056401695.1 Variovorax sp. P4_D9 | reverse complement strand
GTCGCAGCATGGCCCCGCGAAGAAAATGGGCATCGAGGTCGCGCAATCGGCTGCTCTTGCGGATTTTGCCGAGCACATTGCGTCGAGTTTGAGAATGGACCGCCAGGCCGAGTCACGCGAAGTCACGCCGAGTCACGAGCCGTCACAGACCGGCGCAGGCCGCAAAGTTGCACCGACGCAACTCGCTTTTGAAGGCTGATTGTGCGTGCTTGTTCGCCAGTGGTTTATGTGCTGGCGACCCCTCACAGCCTATATCGCGCGCGGTTATACCGAACGGTATCAACAATCGCCCGTCGATGAATGGGCAAACCTTCAAAGGCTTTCCCCCATGAATCTGTCCGCCATCCGCGAAGCCAAGGCTTCCAAGGTCGCCGCCCTTCGCGGCATGCTTGCTTCTGCCGACACCGAGAAGCGCGCACTCAACTCCGACGAACAGTCGAAGTTCGACGCCATCAAGGGCGAGATCACCAGCCTGGAAGCCAACGAGAAGCGCACGCAGTTTCTGGAGGACGTGGAACGCCGCGCCTCTGGTGAACGTGTCGCCGGTGGCGGCAGCACAGATGCCAACTTCGACGCCGAGTGCCGCGCCTTCAGCCTCACGAAGGCGATCGCCGCGCAACTGCCGAACAGCACCGTGGATGCCGGCCGTGAGCGCGAGATCTCGCAAGAGCTGGCCCGCCGCAGCGGCCGCGCCTTTACCGGCATCGCAGTGCCCACCAAGGTGTTTGAGGAGCGCGTAATCACCACGGCTCTGCCTGCTGGCGGACCTGGCTCCAACATCATCGGAACCGATTACTGAGGCGACCAATTCATCGACCGCCTGCGCAACGCCATCAAGGTGCGCGGCTTGGGTGCCACGGTGCTGTCGAACCTGGTCGGCAACGTCGTCATTCCCCGACTCAAGGGCTCGGCCGCGGTTGCTGCGCAGGCGGCCGCCCTTGGCCCGATCGATCCGCCGGCACACGTTGCCCTGCGCGAAGGAGATCGGCCGTTCTGGAACGCCATCGTGACGGCCCGCGTCCGCGATACCTGGAACTCACGCCCGACGGCGCGCAGGCCGGCAAGCCGATGGTGCTGGCCAAGTTTCAGAAGAAGTTCATCCGCGACGTGTACGACAACCCGGCCGGTACGCGCCGCGCCATCTTGAGCGTGAGTCGCAAGAACGGGAAAACCGGCCTGATCGCCGGCCTGCTCCTGGCGCACCTGGGCGGACCCGAAGCGAAGCTGAATAGCCAGATCGTGTCCGGCGCCATGAGCCGCGACCAGGCCGCCCTCGTCTTCAACCTGGCGGCAAAGATGGTGCAGCTCTCGCCCAAGCTTTCGAGCATCGTGCGCATCGTGCCGTCCGGCAAGCGCCTGCTCGGGCTGCCGATGAACACCGAGTACCGCGCCCTGGCCGCCGACGGCAAGACCGCTCACGGCCTGTCGCCGGTGCTGACTATCCTGGACGAAACGGGCCAATGCCGCGGCCCGCAGTCCGACTTCATCGACGCCATCACGACCAGCCAGGGCGCGCACGAAGCGCCGCTCCTGATCGCCATCAGTACGCAGGCCGCGAACGTCGCCGACCTGTTCAGCGTGTGGCTCGACGACGCCAAAATCAGCGCAGATCCGCGCATCGTGTGCCACCTCTACTAAGCACCCGAGGGCTGCGACCTGCTCGCGATGATGAGCCGGTCTACTGCGGCCTGGACCTCTCCGGGCGCACCGACCTGACATGTCTCTGCATCATCGGCAAGGTCGATGGCGTGTGGCAGGTAGTGCCGCATTTCTGGACCCCCGAGCTCGGCTTGGCCGACCGTGCCAGGCGCGACAGTCGATGCCGAGTCTGTGGCGCAGGACATGGCCACCCTCCTGGCCGGCCTGGACGTGCGAGCGATCGCCTATGACCGCTGGCGGATCGACCTGCTCAAGAAGGAGTTGGAGAAGATCGGCTCCGATCTGCCGCTGGTCGAGTGGGGCCAGGGCTACCGCGACATGGCGCCGGCGCTCGACGCGCTCGAGGCCGAGTTGCTCAATGGTCGAGTCGCGCACGGCATGCATCCGGTGCTGACGATGTGCGCCGGCAACGCCGTGGTGACCAAGGACCGACCGGCGCCCGCAAGCTCGACAAGGGCCGCGCCACGGGCCGGATTGACGGCATGCAGGCCATGGCCCAAGCCTTCGACGTCGCTGCCCAAGCGGCGGACGACGTGGCCAGCGTCTACGACACCGAGGGCTTTCAGTTTTCCTAAGCAACATCTCCCTTGCCAGCAGGGGCCGCGCAAGCGGATAGAACTGGACGCGAATTACTCGGGCCGTGCCGCGATCGACGAAAACGCCGAGAGCCAGCGGCATGGGTGACCGGGACTTACCACCCGGTAAAAGCTTCGCCCATGCGCGGCTGGCCACCTACGGCGGTCGACACCACGTAGTCACTCACCCAACTCTCGAACCGGCTGACTAGATCAGCCTTTGCCTCGCTGCCTGCGGAGGTGAGTCGGCCAACTGGCTTGCCCTTATATGTGATCTCCCCCACATAGAGGATCGACTCCCCAGCCATTAGTGGGACCTCGGTAATAGTCATGAACCAGTCGGCCAATATGGGGTGCGGAAATGAAACGAATGCGTTCATTTTGACCTCCGGTGCCGGAGTCGGCGCGCGGTCTTTTGCATCAATTACATCTGACGATGTAACACTAAATTCTGACACGCGCCAATGCACCGCCTGTTCGGCTCCTATGTGTTGCGATTTGCGGGGGGCTTCACCCCGGTCGAGGCGACGCGAGTTGGCGCTGAATGTGCAAGAGCGCAACCACGCAACGCGCGAGAATCTGGCAACAGTCTGGCAACAAGAACAAAGTAAAAAAGCCTGCTATCAATTTGATAGCAGGCTTCTTATATACCACGCGGGTTGTGTGGTAGGACGTACAAGATTCGAACTTGTGACCAACGGATTAAAAGTCCGCTGCTCTACCAACTGAGCTAACGTCCCGATACCAGTTATTCCTTCACCGGGGTCGAATCCGGCAAAGCCTGAAATTATAGCGTGCCATTTCGCGCGATCCGATCGAGCAGCCATCCGGCGGCGCATTGGCCGAAGGTGGCAGTCACGCTGACCACCGAGCCATAGCCGTGGCAGTTCAGCGTACCGTCGCCCTCGATCGCGCAGGAGGCATCGGGGGGCGCCACGCTCTCGCGGCTGAAGACACAGGAGACACCGATCTTTCGGCCCTCGCGCGGCGCTGCATGCGCCTTGCGCAGTCGCTGACGCAACTGCGCGAGCAAGGGATCGTGCGTGACCAGCGCCAGGTCCTCGATCTCGACCTTGTGCGCCAGTCGCTTGCCGCCGGCCGCGCCAACCGTGACGAAGCCTGCGCCTGTCTCGCGCGCCCAGGCCGCCATCGCGAGCTTGGCCTTCACTTGGTCACAGGCATCGAGCACCGCGCTCACCGGCCCGTTCTCGGCTTCGGCCGTTCCGAGCAAGGCCTGCCAGTTGTCCGGCTCGACGAACTCGTCGAGCGCCAGCACCCGGCAGGACGGATTGATGTGAGCGATGCGGTCGCGCATGGCCTCCACCTTGGCCTGGCCCACGGTCGAGTCGAGCGCATGGATCTGGCGATTGATGTTGGACTCGGCGATGTGATCGAGGTCGATCAGAGTGAGACGGCCGACCCCGCTGCGCGCCAGCGCCTCGACCGCCCATGAGCCGACCCCACCGATGCCCGCCACCAGCACGTGGGCATCGCGGATCCGCGACGCACCCGCCACGCCATACAAGCGCTCCAGGCCGCCGAAGCGGCGGGCCAGGTCGGCGTCGTCCGCGGCGACGACAGGGGTCACTGTGCTCAAGCGACTAACGCAGACGCGACAGCCGTTCGCGGCCGGCTTGCGCCGCCTCCGACTGCGGATAGGCCTTGGTCAGGTCCTCGAGGGTGYGGCGGGCAGCCTTCGTGTCCTTGAGTTCGATCTGACAATTGGCAATCGACAGCACGGCTTCGGGCGCCTTCGCATGATCGGGCGCCAGCGACAGCATCGACCTGAAGTTGGCGATGGCCTCGTTGTAGTTG
>NZ_JBFUIU010000789.1:0-4050 GCF_056401695.1 Variovorax sp. P4_D9 | reverse complement strand
ATAGCCGATGTGCGGCGTGCAGATGCAGTTTTCGAGCCGCAGCAGCGCGTGGCCCTGCAAGGGGGGCTCGCTTTCGAAGACATCGATCGCGGCCAGCCCGGGCCGTCCGCGGTTCAATGCCGCCAGCAGCGCATCCTGCTCGACTAACTCGGCGCGCGAGGTGTTGACTAACAGCGCGGTCGGCTTCATGCGCGAAAGATCCTCGAGCGTCACCAGGCCGCGGGTCTCGTCACTCAGCCGCAGATGGATCGACAGCACGTCGGCCGCGGCAAAGAAGGCCTCGCGGTTGGGTGCCACCTGGAAACCATCGGAGCGTGCCTTGGCGCAGCTTTGCTCGCGGCCCCAGATCACGACCTGCATGCCGAAGGCCTGGCCATAGCGCGCCACCAGCTGACCAATGCGTCCATAGCCCCAGATGCACAGGGTCTTGCCCTTGAGCACTGAACCCAGGCCGAAGTTCGGCGGCATTGAGGCCGACTTGAGGCCGGCCTGCTGCCAGGCGCCGTGCTTCAGGTTGCTGATGTACTGGGGCAGGCGGCGCATCGCAGCCATGATCAGTGCCCAAGTGAGTTCAGCGGGCGCCAGCGGCGAGCCCGATCCCTCGGCCACCGCGATGCCCTGCTCGGTGCACGCATTGATGTCGATGTGCCCTCCGGCCCTGCCGGTCTGCGAGATCAGCTTGAGCTTGGGTAGCTTCTCGATCAGCTGGCGGGAGATCTGGGTGCGTTCGCGGATCAGGACGATGACGTCGGCGTCCTTGAGTCGAACCGAGAGCTGTCCGATGCCCTTGACCGTATTGGTATAGACCTTGGCCGCATAGGCGTCGAGCTTCGAGGCGCAATTCAGCTTGCGTACGGCATCCTGATAGTCGTCGAGGATCACAATGTTCATGGCGTGCCATTGTGCCTCGCACTCACGGCATGCTGTGTTGGTCGGTCGACTTTGTGTCGGACTCTCGGTGAGCTCAGTGCAAGCTCAGTGCAGGTGGGCGGCCCGCGGGAGGGCCTCGGCGGCTTCGAGCGCGACCAGGCGATCTAGTTCGGCGCAGACGTCCGCCATCCGCCCCGAGATCACCATGCGGCCGGTGGGACGGTCCGGTTGATGCGCATCGACCATGCGGACCACGCGCAGGGGACGCGCCGGTGCAGCGCTTGCAGCGGCAGCGGTACCGATGGTGCCGTGTCGCATTGCGCAGCTCGGACGGATCCCGACGTAGCGCAGGCCCGAGGACATGACCCGGCCCGAGCGGCGCCGCGGTATCCAGCGGTCGGCCAGCGATTGCAGTGGCGTGAAGAAATCAGCGATGCTGAGAAGAGCGATTCCCATGTGAACTCCAGAAAAGTCAGAGGTTGAACACAGGCAGGATTGCTTTCATCGGTGCCTCGACAGGGTGATGGCCCTCGGCCATACGCCCGCCACCTGTCGCGGCTGGATCGGTGGCAGGGCCTACATCAGCATCGTGTTGCGGATCAGACCGACCGCCAGGCCCTCGATTTCGAAAGGTTCGCCGGGCTGGACCACGATGGTGGGGTAGTCGGGGTTCTCGGCGTGCAACTCGATGACCTGCTTGTTGCGCTTGAGACGCTTGACCGTGACCTCGTCGCCCAGCCGCGCCACGACGATCTGGCCGTTGCGGGCTTCCTTGGTGGACTGGACCGCGAGCAGGTCGCCGTCCATGATGCCGGCGTCGCGCATTGACATGCCGCGTACCTTGAGGAGGTAGTCGGGCTGGCGCTGGAAGAGGGTGTTCTCGACGTAGTAGGTCTGGTCGATGTGTTCCTGGGCCAGGATGGGCGAGCCGGCGGCCACGCGGCCGATCAGGGGCAGCGCCAGTTGAGCCATGCCGGGCAGCGAGAGCGAGAACTGGTTGTTGCGGGATTCGTTGAGGGAGCGAAGGGCGTCGCCCTTGAGGCGGATGCCGCGCGAGGTGCCGCTCACGAGTTCGATGACGCCCTTGCGCGCCAGCGCCTGCAGGTGCTCTTCGGCGGCATTGGCCGATTTGAAGCCCAGCTCGGCGGCTATTTCGGCCCGCGTGGGAGGGGCGCCGGTGCGGGCGATGGCGCTCTGGATCAAATCGAGGATCTGCTGCTGGYGGGCTGTAAGCTTGACGGCGAACTGCATGATGGCTCCTGACGAGGCACTGGCTAAATGTCCAGTACCTGTATTTTTAACCAGTTTTTAAAAGTTGGCAAGCAATGGGCGAAATCTCTATCCGTGAAACACGCCGCGTGATCGTCCTGGGTACCGGCGGGACCATCTCGGGCCGCGCTGGCGCCGTGGGCGACAACATCGGCTACACGGCGGGCGAAGTGAGCGTCGGCGATCTGCTGCAGGGCATCGACGCGCCGTCCGGCGTCTCGCTCGAGGCCGAGCAGGTGGCCCAGATCGACAGCAAGGACATGGGCTTCGCCATTTGGCGCACGCTGGCGCAGCGTTGTGTCTACTGGCTCGCCGAGCCGGATGTCGCCGGTCTGGTCATCACCCACGGGACCGACACGCTCGAGGAGACCGCCTTCTTCCTGCAGTCGGTGCTGGCGCCCGCCAAGCCGGTGGTCCTGACCTGCGCAATGCGCCCTGCAAGCGCGCTGGCGCCTGACGGGCCGCAGAACGTGCGCGATGCGATCAGCGTCGCCGCCACGCCGGGCGCGCGCGGCGTGGTCGCGGTGTGTGCCGGCACCGTCCACAGCGCTTTCGAGGTGCAAAAGGTCCACACCTATCGGCTCGACGCCTTCGATTCCGGCGATGCCGGACCGTTGGCCTACGTCGAGGAAGCGGCGTTACGCCAGCTCAGGGACTGGCCGGYGGCCGATCCGGCCGCACGGGCCGCCTACGATCGCATCGCGGCCTCGGCGACCTGGCCGCGGGTCGAGATCCTGTCCAGCCATGCCGAGGCGAGGGGAAGCCTCATCGACCTACTGCTTGAGGAGCGCCGGCGCGGCGGGCCCGAGCCGGTGCAGGGGATCGTGCTCGCCGCGACCGGCAACGGAACGCTGCACCAGGCGCTTGAGGCGGCGGCGCTGCGAGCGCAGGCTGAGGGCGTGGCGGTGCTGCGCGCGACGCGTTGCGCCGAGGGTCGGATCCTGCCGAAGCCGAACCAGAGCCTGCGCGACGCCGGCGCCCTGACGCCGGTCAAGGCGCGGATCGTCCTAGTACTGGAACTGCTCGCCGGCGGCGCTGCACGCTGAACCGATGCTCGACGCGCTGCGCTCGACCCCCTGGGCCTACCCGGCACTGGAGGCTGTGCACATCGTCGGCATCGCGCTGCTGCTCGGCAACCTGGTGGCGCTCGAGGCGCGTGTCTTCGGCCGCGCCGCCATCCTGCCGGTGGCGGGCCTGGCAAGACTCTCGCTGAGCATCGTGCTGAGCGGCTTCGCATTGGCGGCGGCGAGCGGATCGCTGATGTTCGCCACGCAGCCGGCCGAACTGCTCGCCAATCGTGCGTTCCAGGTCAAGATGGGCTTGCTGGTCCTGGCCGGCTGCAATGCGCTGTGGTTCCATGGCCGCCGTTCGCTGGCCAAACTTGACCTGCTGGCGCGGTTACAGATGTTGTCGTCCACTGCGATCTGGCTGGCGGTCGTGTTCTGCGGCCGCTGGATCGCCTATTGAGAGAGCACTTGTCCGAAAGGAGCCGTCCGCATGCAACGTCGCAGCCTCATGTTCGCCGCCGTCACGTTCCCGGGCGCCATGCCCTTCGCCTGGGCCCACCATGGATGGAGCAGCTTCGACCAGGACCGGCCGCTCTACCTCGAAGGCAAGGTGCTGAGTTCGCGCTGGCAGAACCCGCATGCCGAACTGATGATCGAGGTGCCGGCCGACCTCAAGGTGCCCGCCGACCTGTCGCAGCGAGTGTTGCCGGCGCAGAGCGCGCCGGTCGATGGCCCGGGCCTGCTCGCCAGGACGACGGTTCCGCGCCGCAAGGACCGCCAGTGGGAGCTCGAATTGGCGCCGCTGACCCGGATGGAGGCCTGGAAGGTGCGCGAAATCCAGCCCGGCACCACGATCTCGGCCGTCGGCTTCGCCACCAAGGAGGAGAAGGGCGACGCCGTGCTT
>NZ_JBFUIU010000788.1:0-4057 GCF_056401695.1 Variovorax sp. P4_D9 | reverse complement strand
GTTGAGTTCCTCCCGTGCGCGCTCGGGGCTGACGACAAGCGAATTCAGGATCTTGTCCCAGTTTTTCAGGAGAGCAATGGCGCTGTGGACCATCGCACTGTTGGCTTTGACCTCTTTGGGGTCACTCATGCCGGGGGTGATGATATGGGCCTGGATCACGGTACCCATTGCCAACGAGACCGAAGTGGATGCATCGCGCCGCGTCGTGTTGAGAAGCCCTGGGTTGCGCTTTTGCGGCATTGCGCTGGAGACGTAGGTATTGGAGCCGCCTTCTTCCAGCAAGATCCAGGGGCGCGGCTGGGCGTACTGAGTCATGATGTCCTCGACGAAGTGGCCGGCGTGGAGGGCGATGCTTGTCACGATGGCGCTGACTTCGACCGGTTGTTCCGTCGAAGAGATCTGCGCGGCATCGTAGGCGTTGTCGACGATCGCCGCGAAGCCCAGATAGTTGGCCATGCGGGTGCGATTCAGCGGCCAACTGGTGCCGTTCAAGACGGTCGTTCCCATGGCCGATCGGTCGATTCGCACATAGGCTTCACGGATACGCTGTGCGTCCCGTTCGAGCCCTGCTGCGTGCCCCAGCAGGTAGTGCCCGAAACTGTTCGGTTGCGCGGCCACGCCGTTCGTGTAGTTCGGGACGATGGTGTCGACGTGCTTCTCGGCGAGCTTGACCAGCGCGCCGGACGTCTTGTTCAGCTGGTCGGCAAGGTCGAGCATGTCGTCGCGCAGGATGGCGGCGCGGTAGGTGGCATGCATATCCTGGCTGGAGCGGCCTGCGTGGAGCAAAGTCACCTCCGAGCCGGCCGCGGCAATCAACAGCGGTTCGAACGTGATGACACTGGAAGGGCGCTTCGCCCCGGGTTGGCTGCCATCCTTGAGGACCTTGGAGATGCCGGCGGCGACGCGGGGCGCCATCGCTGTTTCCAGCAGGCCTTCATCCGTATTGATGACTGCCGTGGCCTTGTTCATCTCTCCCAGCCAGCAGAATTCATCGCGGGCGGGGGCTTGCTGGGCAAAGCCGGAGCCAGCATGCACCGTGCTGGCCAGTGCCAAAGAGAGGATTGCGAGTCTCATTGCGTTCTGTGGGTTTGTACAAGTCAGTCGGCGTACACGCCGGCGGCCTTGATGACGGTCGGGCCGCCCGCCGCGAAGGGCACCACGAGGGTGATCGGCTTGCCGGCCGGGAAGTCCTGGGCCTGGACTCCTGCAGCGGCGAACGCAATGGCCGCGAGGACGAACGAGTGTTTCATGTTGACTCCGGTGCGCCGGTCGCGGGGCTGTGGCATCGCACGCTGTGCCGCCGCAGTCAGAGTCGTGGCCTGACCTGGCGTCGGATGTATCGATTGATGGCGCCGTGGAGGGGGTGCTGGGTGACTGGCATTCCTACTTGACTGGAAGATGAAATGAAGAAGTCTCAATGCCGTGCGCCGAGTTCGAACGCCGGTTGGCTGGCGTCACTGGAAACGAAGGCCAGGACGCCGCCATTGAAGATGAACTGACCCGGCCGGCCTGCGTCGACCCGCACCACGCCGGGCACGGGCGTGTCGTAGCTGAGTGCGGCGGCCGCACCGCCAAGGTTGAAAGCGGCGCCTGCAACCGTGGCTTCCCGGCTGTGGCCCTGCACGCTCGCGATCGCGTAGCTGCCATCGGCCGCGCCGGACGCCAGGCTCTGCTGCGGCGCGAGCAGGCGCATGCCGTGGCTGCCGTCGCCGTTGCGCACCAGGTGCAAGGGAAGCGGACTGCCGTTCACGAGGCCTATCACCATCGAGCCGGAAAATGTGCCGCCGCTGGTGGCGGCGCCGCCGGTGGGTGAGGTGGTGAAGACATCGAACGCGCCGCGCGCCGCGACATAGTTGAGGTATCCCTTCTCCGTTTGCGTGCATGCCGGGTCGTAGACCATGGCGCCGCCGCTTGCGGGGTCGCGGCAGTACTGGAAGGTGCCGGCGTTGCGCAGCCGCACGGCGGCGGCATTCGCAGCGGCCGCACCGCTCGCCGACTGCTGGACACCGGCCGCATTGGCGATCATGGCCACCGGGTTGAATACGGTCGGCGTGCTCTCGTTGCCGAAGGTGTTCTGGAAGGCGAGCAGCGGCACGTGGCCGCCGCCCGTGGGCGCAGACACCCCGCCATCCAGCACGCCACCGCTCGCAAAGGTGAAGACCGCACCGGCCTCCGCGCTCGCGTAGCTGCAGCGGCCCTGCGGCAGCAGGGTGCCGCTGCGCTGGGTACCGGGAGCGCGCAGACCGGTGGCCTCGAGCGTGACGGCGTAGGAGAGCGTGGCGGGGTCGATCTGCACGCTGAGTTCCTCGCCCAGGGTGTCGCCCCCCTTGTAGCGGGTTGCCGCGGTCGGGAGGTGGGGGCATGCCAGCGGGTCGCCCGTCTCGACGACGCAGCTGAAATTGACCGCCGCGTCCAGGCTGCCGCTGCCGCGGTACTTGGGCCAGGAGGGGAACTCGCACAACGGCCGTGTGCGGCCATAGGTGCCCGCGACCGTGTCCACCGCCACCCCGGTAGCCGGCGTCAGCTTGTTCTCCACCCAGCCTTCCAATGCGGCCAACGAGTCCCAGTTGGGAATGAAGACGCCGGTGCCGTGGCCCATGCCGGGCACGGTGTAGAAGCGCACGCCCTGGTCGACCGCGGCCTGGCCGACCGTGGCAATCAGGCGCTGGAAGTAGTCGATGGTGGAATTCGGGCTGATGACCTCGTCGGCCAGACCATGCAGCAGGATCAGCCGGCCGCCGCGCGAGAGGAAGGGCCGCAGGTCGGGGTCGGTGGCGTCGGTGATGGCCGACACCTCGGCAACGCGGGCGGTGTAGGGGCCTGGTGCGAGCGGATCGAAGCCGAGCGAATCTAAGCCCGCCATCCGGGTGACGAAGAACTTCACCCACTGGTCGCCCGTGACGTACATGTTGGCGTCGGCCGAGGTGGCCGGATTCGCAGGAACCGGCCGGGTGCCGAGGTCGCGCGTGGTGAAGGGACCGGCGACGAGCGCTCCCTCCAGCAGGTTGTAGCCGCCCGCGCGCCGCACCCCGTGGGCCAGGCTGTAGCTCGCGAACTCGAGCGGCGACTCGATGGTGCGCACGGTCGCGAGCTGCGCATCCGACAGGCAGTCGTTGCCGGTGTCGACGCCGCCGTTGCAGCGCAGAGAGGCCAGCAACTGCGCGTTGAGCAGCCTGCAACTCTCGACGTTGCTCACGATGCCATCGGCCGCGCCGTCCAGCGTGTCGCAGGCCTGCAGCGCTGCCTTCTGCACCCGGAGCGTCTTGGCGACGTTGAGCCAGCCGGAGCCGCCATTGGCATAGAGCGCGCGACCCGCCGCGACGTTCGACAGGCGCGTGCCGGTGTAGTTGAGCGCCGGCTCGTTGGCGATCACGCCGTCGTAGTCGGCGGGCCAGCGCTGGATATAGGCCAGCGCATCGCGCCCGCCGGTCGAAGTCCCGAGGAAATAGGCCTTGCGGGGCGTGTCGCCGTAGTACGCTTGCACCAGCCATTGGGCCGTGTCGCGGGTCTTCTTCAGTGATTGGCCGCCGTAGTTGGCCAGCGCCTCGTCGTCGGCGGCGAAGCTGCCGTCGGTGATGCTGGAGGACTGGTGGCCCGAGTCATCCCCATAGGTGGCGTAGCCCAGTGCAAGGGGCGCGGGTTTATCGGCCGGACCGAATCGGATGGTCTCGGTGCCGTCGATCAGCCGGCCGTTGAAGCCGCCGCCGCCGAAATGGATGGTCTTGCGGTTCCAGCCCTGCGGCAGGTTGAGGGCGAATTGAATGCCGGGCGAGGCTGGATTGACCGGCTGGATCGTGCCGCGCACCTTGCAGTAGGCCCCGAACAAGTTGCCCGCGTCGCCAGCGGCAACGGCCTTGGCTTCGGTGACCGTTCCTCCGCCCGTGGGCAGGCCGAGGACCGAGGCGGGGATGCGCAGGCCGCCGAGATCGGTACACGACAGGCGAGGCGCCGCAGCTTCGGGCGAGGGCGCCGGCACGTCGTCTGCCGGGTCCGACGCGGCGATCGCCGCTCCCGGTGCGGAAGCAGCGGTCAACGGCAGGGCGGCGAAGCCGTTACC
>NZ_JBFUIU010000787.1:0-4061 GCF_056401695.1 Variovorax sp. P4_D9 | reverse complement strand
GCCCGCCGTCTTCTACCAGTTCCAGGGCGTCATCACGGTGTTCATCGTGTCGCTCTTCGGGAACGCCACGATGCTCGCAGAGGTCGGCGCCTTCGGTCGGCTCGCCATGATGCTCGTGGTTTTCGACCGGATCGCCGGCGTGCTGCTGTTTCCGGCGATCGCGCGGGCGCCGGACGGCGACGGCTTGCGGGCGCTGATCGTCAAGGGGCACCTGGCCTACCTCTGGATCATGGCGGGGGTGTTCTCGAGCGCGATCCTGTTCCCGCAGTACTGGATGCTGCTGCTCGGCCATCAGTACAAGGGCCGCGAATCGCTGGTGTGGATGGTTTTCCTGTCGGCGCTCCTGATGACCAGCGCGGGCTTCGCCTTTCGAACCGTCGCGGCGCGCGGGCACACGGTGCTGCAGACCTGGATCATTCCCTTCGTGCTGATGGTCCAGATCTCCTACATGTGGATCTTCGGCGCGAGCACCCTCCGCACGGTGCTGGGATTCGGCATCGCGACCAGTCTGGCCAATTTCCTCTACCAGTATGCGATGCTCGCCAACTGGTTCGTCGTCCAGCGACGCGCCCGGCGGGCCCTGAATCGGGATCCGGCGGCTCAGGGCGAGGCCGCCAGTTCCTGCAGATCGGACACGTAGGTTCGCAGCCGACGTTGTGCCTTCTCGCGCTGGCCGGAGGTGGTCTGGTTGTGAAGCGCCGCGAGGGTGCGGCAGGTCGCCTGCTGCCTCGCGAGCCGCCGGTCATTCTCCGGGCCGGGGGGTGGTTCGACCATGCGCATGGCATAGGCGCGGATGGCAGACCTGGCCTCCTGCGGGCGTGTCTTCTCGGCATTGAAGCGGCGCAGCAGCGCCAGCAGGTCGTGCTGGCGCGCCTTGCGTTCGGCATCCAGCGTGCGCGCGTCGAAGCCCGAAAGTGCCACTTGCTCGTGGAGCAGTTCGCGTTGTTCCGCGTCGAGCCGTCCGTAGAAGTCCTCGCTGCGGTCGAGGAACTGTTGGTAGCGCTTCTCGAGTTGCTGCGACCGGCTGCGAGCGAGCCAGTCCTTCTTGAAGTCGGCGTTGGTGTCGGCCATCTTGCGCGCGAGATGCTCCAACTGCGCCTCGCCGAGGCTGAGCGCCAGCTCGGTTCCGGCCAGCTCCGCGCGCTCCGCCAATGCCTGCACGCGAAGGCGGGCGGCATCGAACAGCGCGCAGGCCTGCTCAGGCCTCAGGTCCGAGGGGGCCAGCGCTTGTGCCTCCTGCAGCAGCTCGACGAGTTTCGGCAGTTCCTCGCGCCGGTGCCAGGCCAGCAGGCGGCGCAGTTCGTCGCGTACCCGCGGCGTCTGGGCGTCGTCGAAGTCGACGTAGCTGTCGAGCCACCAGTAGCTGATTTCGGGCAGATTGTTGTAGGCCAGTTGGATGGCGCTGCAGGCGGAGAGCAGGGTGGCCAGGGCGATGGCACCGATAATTCGCGCCAGTATTGCGCAACGTATTCGGGAAAGTGGCATGGATCAGATTCCGCAGGACAACCAGGAGCCTATCGACGTCGTCATCATGGCGGCCGGCAAAGGCACACGCATGAAGAGCAGCCTGCCCAAAGTGTTGCATCGATTGGGCGGGCGCGCGCTCGTGGCCCATGTGATCGATACCGCGGCCGGCATCGGTGCGCGCCACATCGTTGTCGTGACTGGCCATGGGGCGGCCGACGTCGAAGCCGCCCTCGAAGGCGCGCTGGCGGGCGCGACGCCCCGCTTCGCGCGCCAGATGCCGCAGCTCGGGACCGGCCATGCCGTGCAGCAGGCGGCCCCGCTCCTGCCCGACGACGGCACGGTGCTGGTGCTCTCGGGCGACGTGCCGCTGATCGGTAGCGAGACACTGCGCGCACTGGTGGCCCAGAGCGCCGGCCGGCGGCTGGCACTGCTGACCATCCAGGTCGACGACCCGAAGGGCTATGGCCGCATCGTGCGGCTGCACGGCGGCCCCGAGGCCGACGGCGAGGTCCAGTCGATCGTCGAGGAGAAGGACGCGACCGAGGCGCAGCGCACCATCCGCGAGATCTACAGCGGCGTGATGGCGGTCCCGGCGCGCCTGCTCAAGACCTGGCTGGCGCGATTGGACAACAAGAACGCGCAGGGCGAGTTCTACCTGACCGATGTCGTCGGCTTCGCCGCCGTGGACGGCGTGCCAGTGGTGGCGCACCGCACCGACGACGCGCTGCAGGTGGCCGGCGTCAACAGCCCCGCCCAGCTGGCGGCGCTCGAGCGCGCCTACCAGTTGCGGCAGGCCGAGGCGCTGATGGCGCAGGGCGTGCGGCTGGCCGACCCGGCGCGCTTCGACCTGCGGGGCACGCTGGCCTGCGAGTCGGACGTCGAGATCGATGTCAATTGCGTCTTCGAGGGCGCCGTGTCGCTCGGTGCGGACGTCCGCATCGGTGCCAACTGCGTGATCGCCAATGCGCGCATCGAGACCGGCGCGGTGATCCATCCCTTCACCCACATCGACGGCGAGCAGGCCGGCGTGACCGTCGGCGCCGGGGCCCTGGTCGGGCCGTTCGCGCGGCTGCGTCCCGGGGCCCGGCTGGGTGCCGAGGTGCACGTCGGCAACTTCGTCGAAGTGAAGAACTCGACCCTCGCGGCCGGCGCGAAGGCCAACCACCTGGCCTACCTGGGCGACGCCACGGTCGGCCAGCGGGTCAACTACGGCGCCGGCAGCATCACGGCCAACTACGACGGCGCCAACAAACATCGCACGATCATCGGCGACGACGTCCACGTGGGCAGCAACTGCGTGCTGGTGGCGCCACTCACGATCGGCGCCGGCGGCACCATCGGCGGCGGCTCGACCATCACCAAGAGCACCGAGCCCGGCGCACTCACGATCTCGCGTGCCAGGCAGGCCAGCTTCCCCGGCTGGAAGCGGCCGCAGAAGGCGCCCAAGCGCTAGAGGGGCCTGTACACCCTATTTCCGGGGATCGCGTTGCCGGGCGAAGGGGCTGGCTGCAAGGAGCCTGTGCGCAGCAAGGCTTTCGCCCTCGCGGGCTCGCGACAGATCGCGAATGGCCTCGTCATCCGGATCAGGAATCCACAGGGCGCTCAACTGCCCGGCGCGCGAGCACTCACCCAACTGCACGCTGTCGCGCCCATCAGTCTTCACGCGGTCGCCCGGACGCCGCGGGATCTGGGACGGCGCAATGATCTCGCAGACATAGCCCTTCGCCTGCAAGGCGCGTTGCAAACCGAAGCCCGTCGGGCCAGCTTCATACACATCGTGCAGATGCTCAGGCGTGCCGATCTTGCCCAGCACCTTGTGCAGCTGGTTCACGTCATGCTTGACCTTGCCGATCAAGCGCCCGGGCGCGCGGCCCGGCTCGGCCGCCGCCACGCTGATGCTGTCCTTGTGGACGTCCAAACCCACGTGAAGCTTGCTACGCTCTTCCATGGTCGGTCTCCTTGTTGCTGACGACGCAAGTCACAGCATGTAGCTCTACGTTTTTGGACGCAATCTACGATGTTGGAGACCGGCCGCCTACGTTGGGACGGCGACCATCATGTCTAGCCGGCGCGACGGGCCTCAGGCCGGCCCGGGCAGCGGCAGCTGCGGCGCGAACTTGGCGCGGTGGACGTTGAAGAAGGCCTTGACGTTGCGCACGTTGGCGTCGCTCGTGAAAAGTCGCTGCGCCAGCGCCTGGTAGCCGGGCATGTCGCGCACGGTGACGATCAGCACGAAATCGGGGCCGGGCGAAACGCGGTAGCACTGCTGCACCGCGTCGACCGGGGCCACTTGCCGCTCGAAAGCTTCCAGCGAGCCGGCGTCCTGCCGGTCGAGCGAGACTTCGATCACCGCGGTGAGCAGCGGACCGATGCGCGCCGGGTCCACGATCGCGACCTCGCTCTGGATCCATCCGCCTTCGCGCAGGCGACGCAGCCGCCTCAGGCAGGTGGGCGGCGAGATGTCGAGGCGCTCCGCCAGCGACTGGTTGCTTTCGGAGGTGTCGCGCTGCAAGGCGTCGAGCAGGCGGAGGTCCGTTTCGTCGAGGTCAATAGATTTCATAATCAAATGAATTATGAAATAAATAGATATAAGA
>NZ_JBFUIU010000786.1:0-4063 GCF_056401695.1 Variovorax sp. P4_D9 | reverse complement strand
ACCTGTCGCAGGTCGCAGCCGGCCGCCTGCAGGCCACGCGCGAGTCGCCGACGCCCCGGGCCGACCTGCGCATCGTCTTCGAGCGCGCATGAAGGCCCTCTACGACCTCCCGGCGCCGGCCAAGCTCAACCTCTTCCTGCACATCACGGGCCGGCGGGCCGACGGCTACCACCTGCTGCAGTCGGTCTTCATGCTGATCGACTGGTGCGACACGCTGCACGTCGAAAAGCGCGCCGACGGTGCCATCACGCGCGAGGACCTCACGACGCCGCTGCCGGCCGACGACCTGGTCGTGCGCGCCGCGAAGGCGCTGCAAGCCGCCGCGAAGACACCCCTGGGGGCCCACATCGGGGTCGCCAAGCAGGTGCCGGCGCAGGCGGGCATGGGTGGCGGTTCCTCCGACGCGGCCACCTGCCTGCTGGCGCTGAACCGGCTGTGGGGCCTCGACCTGCCGCTCGCGGCACTCGAAAAGATCGGCCTCGGCCTGGGCGCCGACGTGCCCTTCTTCCTGCGCGGGCACAATGCATGGGTCGAGGGAATCGGCGAGATCATCACGCCGATCGAGCTGCCGCCAGGATGGTTCGCGGTCGCGAAACCACCCGAAGGACTCGATACCCGTCAGATTTTTGCAGCAGAGGATCTGCAACGCTCAACTCCTGCTGCTATAATCTCGGGCTTTGCTGCACATAGCGAATCGGGTCAGAACAGAATCGAAAAAAGATTCGGCTTTGGTCACAACGATCTGCAGCCGGTTGCCCAGCGGCTTTATCCCGCGGTCACCGAAGCCATCGAATGGCTCGGTCACCAAGGACTCGAGGCCCGGATGACCGGTTCGGGAAGTTCGGTGTTTGCAGCAATGCCGCACGACGCGGAACTCGCCGAGGCCCCGATGGGCTGGCAGGTTCGCAAGTGCAGCAATCTGGCTGTTCACCCCCTCGTGGGTTGGGCGGCCTCAGAAGATAATCAGGCCGCTCACGCGATCTGATGCGGCGTATATCGGTTGACGACATTGGTCGTCGACCCGTGTAGGGGAGTCGCCAAGCTGGTTAAGGCACTGGATTTTGATTCCAGCATGCAAAGGTTCGAATCCTTTCTCCCCTGCCAAATTCATTCAAGAGAATTTTGGCGGCTCCTCAAAGAGCCACTTCGCATTGCCGGGACGCACTCATGCAGGCTCAACACCCTGACTTCATGGTTTTCACCGGCAACGCCAATCCGGGCCTTGCCGCCGAGATCTCGCAGAACCTGGGCACCTCGCTCGGCGCCGCGCGGGTCGGTCGCTTCTCGGACGGTGAAGTCACCGTCGAGATCAACCAGAACGTGCGCGCCCGCGACGTCTTCGTGGTGCAGTCGACCTGCGCGCCGACCAACGAGAACCTGATGGAACTGCTCATCATGGTCGACGCGCTCAAGCGTGCTTCGGCCGAGCGCATCAGTGCCGTGATCCCCTACTTCGGCTATGCGCGCCAGGACCGCCGTCCGCGCTCGAGCCGGGTGCCGATCTCGGCCAAGGTGGTGGCCAACCTGCTCGAGACCGTGGGCGTGGCCCGCGTGCTGACCATGGACCTGCACGCCGACCAGATCCAGGGCTTCTTCGACATCCCGGTCGACAACATCTATGCGTCGCCGGTGCTGCTGGGCGACCTGCGGCAGAAGAACTACGAAGACCTGATCGTGGTCTCGCCCGACGTCGGCGGCGTGGTCCGCGCCCGGGCGCTGGCCAAGCAACTGAATTGCGACCTCGCGATCATCGACAAGCGCCGTCCGCGCGCCAACGTGAGCGAGGTCATGCACGTGATCGGCGAGATCGACGGCCGCAACTGCGTGATCATGGACGACATGATCGACACCGCCGGCACGCTGGTGAAGGCGGCCGAGGTCCTGAAGGAACGCGGCGCGAAGAAGGTGTATGCGTACTGCACGCATCCGATCTTCTCGGGCCCCGCGATCGAACGCATCGCCCAGGGCACTGCGCTCGACGAAGTGGTCGTGACCAACACGATCCCGTTGAGCGACAGCGCCATCGGCTGCACCAAGATCCGCCAGCTGTCCGTGGCGCCGCTGATCGCCGAAACGATCCAGCGCATCGCCAAGGGCGAGTCGGTGATGAGTTTGTTCTCGGACCAGGAAAACCTGTTCTGAGAGAAGAGCCGGGCTTCCCGCAGCGGAAGCCCATTTTGAAACCGGAGTCGCACTGGTCGCGGTCGACTTCCACAGGAGCTATCAATGAAATTCGTCGCTTTTGAGCGCGCCAAGCAGGGCACGGGTGCGAGCCGCCGTCTCCGCATCACGGGCAAGACGCCCGGTATTGTCTACGGTGGCGAAGGCCAGCCGCAACTGATCGAACTCGATCACAACGCGCTGTGGCACGCCCTCAAGAAGGAGGCCTTCCACTCGTCGATCCTCGAGATGGAACTCGCCGGCAACGTCACCAAGGTGCTGCTGCGCGACGTGCAATACCACCCGTTCCGCCAGCTCGTGCAGCACATCGACTTCCAGCGCGTCGACGCCCGCACCCGCATGACGGTCAAGGTGCCGCTGCACTTCAAGGGTGAGGAAGAGTCGACCGCCGTCAAGCTCGACCACAACCTCGTGAACCACGTGATGACAGAAATCGAAGTCAGCTGCCTGCCGGCCGACCTGCCCGAGTTCATCGAAGTCGACCTGTCGGGCCTGACCAAGAACGCCACCGTGCACGTCAACGACATCAAGCTGCCCAAGGGCCTGAAGTTCGTGAGTCACGGCAAGGTCAACCCGGTGCTGGTCTCGGCCGTGCCGCCGCTGGTCGCTGAAGAGCCTGCAGCCGGCGCCGAAGGCGCCCCGGCCGAAGGTGCTGCTGCACCGGCCGCCAAGGCCGACGCCAAGGCGCCCACCAAGAAGAAGTAATTCTTCGGACAGCGTTGATCGCTTCGACGGCCCGCCCAGTGCGGGCCGTTTTCATTTGTCGGTCGCAAGTCACAATCCACTCCCATGATCAAGCTGTTTGTCGGCCTCGGAAATCCGGGCCCTGAATACCAAGCCACGCGCCACAACGCCGGCTTCTGGTGGATCGACGCACTGGCCCGCGACCTCAAGCTCACGCTCACGCCCGAACGCAGCTACCACGGGCTGGTGGCGCGCACGCAGGTCGGCGGCAAGCCGATCTGGCTGCTCGAGCCACAGACTTTCATGAACCTGTCGGGCAAGTCGACGGCCGCGCTGGCGCGCTTCTTCAAGATCGAGCCGAACGAGATCCTGGTCGCACACGACGAACTCGATGTGGTGCCCGGGCAGGCCAAGCTCAAGTTCGGCGGCAGCCATGCCGGCCACAACGGTCTGCGCGACATCCATGCCCAGCTCGGCACCGGCGACTACTGGCGGCTGCGGCTCGGCATCGGCCACCCGGGCGTGAAATCCGAGGTCGTGAACTGGGTGCTCAAGAAGCCGCTGAAGGAACAACGAGAATCGATCGAGGACGCGATCGTGCGCACGCTGCACGCCTTCCCGGCCCTGGTGGCCGGCGAGATGGACAAGGCGACCCTGCTCATTCACACGAGCAAGCCGCCGCGCCCCAAACCACCGCGGCGCGAGCCCGACGACGGGGGTGCACCCGCCGCGGGCTAGCGGAAGCGAGAGAGAAGAAGGGAGCGCGATCGGCTGCGGCTCGAAGCCTCCCGGGGGCCCGGGCAGGCGGCGGGGCGCTGATCGACAACGCGCCGCGCGCGCGGGAGGCCGCGCCGGAGCCTCGGGACACCGCGATGAAGAGGGGCAAGGCAAGAAAGGATCCGCAGTACCTGAGCCCGCAGGATCCGTTTGCGCCGCGCAAGAAGATGCGCGCCAAGGCGGGCGCCGCGAACGACCCGAAAACCTAGGGCGCCGGGGCGGCGGCCGGGTCCGCCTGCGCCGCCGCCTTGGCGGCCTTGGCTTCGGCGAGCCGCTCGAACTTCTGCCACAGGGTCTCGCGGGTCTCGACGTAGCCCGGGTGGGTCGGGATGCAGGCGACCGGACACACCTGCACGCACTGCGGTTCGTCGAAGTGGCCCACGCATTCGGTGCACTTGTGCGGGTCGATCTCGTAGATCTC
>NZ_JBFUIU010000785.1:0-4063 GCF_056401695.1 Variovorax sp. P4_D9 | reverse complement strand
CCGCCAGCGGCGTGCCAGCCAGGTCGTCGCGGTAGGCCAGGTTGCGACGCCGCACGTACCAGAGCCGCGGCAGGTTGGCGAGCCGCGTCCATTCGGCATCCGAGGGCGCCGGCGGCGGGACCGGCAAGGGCAGCCGCAGCCGCGTGAGGATCTCCAGCGGCTTGCGCAGCGCGACCTGGTTCGGCGCCGCGGGCCGGAGGGTGCGCACCCGCGATTCGAGCCGCGCGATCACTGCGCGCCACTCGGCGCGCGGCACCGGCGCCAGCACCAGCACCGCGGTGCGGTCGAGCGCGGCCTCGCTGTCCTGCAGGTCGATCGGCGGCAGAGCCAGCGACTCTTCGACCAGCGCCGGCAGCTCATCTTCGGGAATCACCGAGAAGTCGACATCCACCTCCGAGGGAAAGTAGCGCTGCGTGAAGTCGTTGGTGGCGATGATGCCGGGCGGCAGCGGGCCGGCCGGCGGCAGCGCCTCGAACTGCGTCGCCGCCGGGAAGTTGCGGTCGCCGAGCTGGCGCCTCACGTCCTCGAGATGCGTCGTGTGCTGCATCAGGTGCGCGAGGCGCAGTGCGCGCGGCGCGAAGCCCAGGCCCGGCAGGTCGCCGCGGTCGGCGCCGAGCTCGCGCCGCACCATCGCCTCGTCGATCCAGACCAGCCGGTTGCCTTCGAGCGCCAGCATCGCGAGCGGCAGCAGGCCTGAGGCCAGCGCCGCATTGCCGCCCTGCACGAAGATCGCCCGCGCCGCATGCGCGCGGCGGGCCTGCAGCGCGTCGGCGGCGCCATCGTCCTGCCACGGCACCAGCGTCACGGCGGTGGCCTCAATCACATCGCCGTCCTCCACGGTGCGCGGGCCGGTCAGCGTGGTCGGGTAGGCGCCGATCGGATTGGCCGTGTACTCCACGGGCCGCAGCGCGATCACGAACAGGCCCGTGCGGCTGCGCATCGGCGCCGCCGGAATGCGGCCGAGTCCGAAGCGCGCCGACAGTTGCTCGGCCAGCGGCAGGTCGCTGAGGTTGATGCGCAGATCGGCCGGCAGCAGCACCAGCTCGCCGGTCGGCGTGATGCCCTGGCCGGCACCGATCACCAGCTGCGAGGCGCTGTCGCCGATGTCGACCTGCAGACCGGTGGCGACACCCGAGCCGGCCGCGCGGCCGAGGTCGGCTTCGCGCGTGAGGAAGTACTGCTGGTCCTTGATCAGGTCGCGCGCCGCCAGGAAGCGGCCATCGAAGTAGCGCGGCCGCTCGCGCCGCGCGTCCTCCACCAGCACACCGCTGCTGCGCAACCGCCGCACCTCGTCGAGGGCGATCTGTTCACGCGAGGCGCCGCGCGCGACGTTCGAGAAGTTCGAGCTGCGCGAATCGAGAAACAAGGTGGCCATGACGGGCTCCGGAAGACGGGGGAATCAAAGGCCGGCCGACTGCCACAGCAGCGGCATCGACGGCAGGAAGCGGCGCGAGAAGTTGTCGGCCAGCGGCAGGTCGGCGGTGCGCTGCGGCGGATTGGCGGCGCCCACCGGCAGCAGCACGCGGGCGATGAAGACCGCGCTGGTGTCCAGGTTCGGCGGATGCTCGGGCCCCGGCGGCAGGCCCTGCGCGGTGCCGCCGACGTGGCCGCTCGCGACATAGCCGCCGAGCACCGCATCCTGCGCCGCGGCGCTTCGCTCGCTAGCGCTGCCGGTGCCGAGCAGCGGGCCGGCCGGCGGCAGCGGCAGGCCGGCCTGGGCGTCCGAGAGCCCGGTGCGCGGCACCATCAGCAGTTCGTAGGCATCGCGGATGCGCGAGGTCGACACCGCGTTGAGCGCGTCGAAGGGGCCGGCCGCGAAGCTCGGCGTCAGGCCCACCGCGCACTGCGCGAAGCGGAGGTAGACATCGGCCACCACGGCGCGCGCGGGCAGCGCCGGGTTGGCGGCGAGGAAGCGCGCCGAGACGAAGCGCTGCAGGTTGCCGTAGGCGCTGGTGCGCAGCGTATCGCCGCCGTCGGCGGCCGCGACATCGGCGAACCAGTCGGCCAGCCCGCGGCAGGCCGGGCGCGGCAGCTCGACCAGGCGGCCGAGCCGGTCGACCGCGACGCCGGGCCGAACCCGCACCTCCTCGGCCTGGGTCGCGCTCTGCGGCTGGTGCTCGACCGCGAGCCCGGCTAGCGTGCCGCCGCCGGCCAGCAGCGACAAGGCCAGCGCGAGGCGGCCGCGGTGGTAGGTCTGCTCGTCGCTGAAGTCCTGGGCGTCGAGCAGCATGCCGGTGGCATAGGCCGGCCGCTCGGCACGCGGCTGCGCGAACAGCGGGTCGGCACTGGTGGCCAGGATGGTCATGGCTTTCTCCTCTTGCTTTTGCGCGCCGGTGTCGGCTTGGGCGGTGGCGGCGCGGGACCGGCATCGCGCACGACCAGCGGCGAGACCAGCGGGCCGGCGATGACCGGGCCGGTGATGGGCGGCCGCACCGGGTCGATGACCGGCCCCACCACTGGCGGACGCACGATCGGCGGATCGATCGGCGGCAGCACGCGGTCGCGCACCAGCACCACGATCTGCTGAGGCTGCGAGCGCACGCCGTTCCTGTCCTCGACCACCAGCTGGAAGCGATGGCTGCCCGCAGGCAGGCCGTCCACCTCGATGCCGCCGACATCGGTGGTGATGGGCTTGCCGATCGTGAAGGCGACCATGGTGCGTCCTCGCGATCCTCAGGTGGCAGGGCCGACGTAGGTCCAGACGTACTTGACCACCTTGCCACCGCCCACGTCGAAGGACTTCTCGCCGCTGAGCTTGAAGCTGGTGCCCGAGGCCACGGTCTGCGGCCCCTGGAGTACCGCGGTCGGGGCGCCCTGGTCGGCGACGATCACGACGATCTGGTCGGGCTTCGACTCGTTGCCCGAATCGTCGACCACGATCAGCCTGAAGATCTGCCGGCCCACGGGCAGCGGCTTGTCGGGGCTCACCGTGACTTCGATCACCGCCTCGGCGGTGCTGATGTCGGTACCGATCACGAATTCAGCCATGTGGTTTCTCCTGGGTTGAAAAGAATCTTGGATGCGTGGTCGTGTCCCTTGGGGCGGGCGCCCGGCACGCGGTACGGGCCGAACGACCCCACTGCGCCGGCCATTGAGGCACCGCCGAGCAGCGCAGCGGTGCGCGGATCAGGGCTCGCGACTGTTTGAGCGAAGCGAGTTTGAGCGAAACCCCGCGCACCGCGAGCAGCGCAGGGCAGCCGCGAAGCGGCCGGTGACGTCGGCCGGTCCAGGGCATACCGCCCGCCGCCGCAGTCCACCCAACGCAAAAAGCAACCCGACCCGATAAGCGCTTCATGGCAATGCAACTCCCGGTTCAGTCCTGCGGCGGCAACAGCCGCCACCGGTATTCGGTGATGCGTCGCCCTTCAGGCGCACGCGACCCACTGCCGTCCAGCACGAAGCTGGTGCCCACTGGCACCGCGCGGTCGCCTCCTGCATCGGCGACCGGGGGCCCAACCAGCGCGCCGGTGTTGCCCGCGAGTCGCGGGTCGAGCACGCCGGGCCCGATGAGACGATCCCCGAGGCCCACCGAAGAGACGCCGACGCGCACCGGCCGCGGCTCGCGCGGCGGCCCGAGGTAGGTATCGACGCCGACCAGGCTGGCGATGCCGACCAAGAGCGGCCAGGTCGCGCCGACGACCCGCACCAGCACATGAGCCGGCGCCTCGAGCTGCGCGATGCGGCGGATCAGCGCGAAGTCCTGCGGCGCGAGTTCCTGATGCACCAGCACCGTGGCGCGATGCGCCAGTCGGCCGAGGAAGTCGAGCGCGGTTGCGTCTTCGCTGTCGCTGGTCGCCACGTCGGCATACAGCGCCGCGAGCTCCGCGCCTTCACTGCTGCCGACGAACAGCGTGTCGCCGACGATCGAGTTGCCGCTCTGGTGCAGCCCGGGCAGCAGCGGATCATGCGCATCGCTCATGTCGACGCCTAGCAGTGTCGCCAGGATGCGGCGCAGCCTGAAGTCCTCGATCACCACGATCTCGCCGCCGCGCACCGCACCGCCGCTGGCGACGTCGAGCGCCAGCCGCAGGCCATCACGGGTGCCGTGGCGGCGAGCCAGATC
>NZ_JBFUIU010000784.1:0-4069 GCF_056401695.1 Variovorax sp. P4_D9 | reverse complement strand
GCCCGCAACGTCGCGGTGCTCACCGTGTTCGCCTTTTCGTCCGAGAACTGGAACCGGCCGGTCGAGGAAGTGTCAGGCCTGATGGACCTGATGGTCGGGGCACTGAGCCGCGAGGTGCCGAAGCTGAGCCAGGACGGCGTCCGGCTGCACTTCGTCGGCGAGCGCGGCGGGCTGTCCGACAAGATGATCGCCGGCCTGGTCCAGGCCGAAACCGCGACGGCGCACAACACCCGGCTGGTTCTCAATGTTTGCTTCAACTATGGCGGCCGCTGGGACATCGCCCGTGCCGCAGCCCAGGTGGCCGCCCACGGCCAGCCCCTGACCGAGGCCAACCTCGACCGCGCCATGGCGCTCGCGCACGTGCCCGACCCCGATTTGTTCATCCGCACCGGGGGCGAACAGCGCTTGTCGAACTTCCTGCTCTGGCAGAGCGCCTATGCGGAACTGTTCTTCAGCGACCGCCTGTGGCCCGAGTTCGACGAGGCGGCGCTCGACGAAGCCATCGCCGCGTTCCAGCGCCGCGAGCGCCGCTACGGCCAGACTTCCGAGCAGCTCGGCGCCGGCGGTCTGGGCGATCAGCGAGTCGCCTGAGCGCATGCTCAAACAACGCATCATCACTGCGATCGTCCTGCTGGCGATCCTGCTGCCCGCGCTCTTCTATCCTTCGCACGTGCCCTTCGCCTGCGTGATGCTGGCGCTGATCGGGGCCGCGGCCTGGGAGTGGGGCCGCCTCAACGACTACGGCCCGCGGATGTCGCTGTTCCTGGGCGCAGAGACGGTGCTGCTGTGTGCGCTGTCCTGGTGGCTCGGCCTGCTCGAGCGCCCCTTGCTCGGCGTCTGGATCGTCGCCAGCGCAGGCTGGGTGCTCGGCGGCGCCGCGCTGCTTCGGGTGGCGGTTCCGGGCTGGCCGCGGGTGCCCAAGGGGCTGCGCCTGGTCGGCGGCCTCCTCGCCCTCTGGGTGGCCTGGCTGGCGGCGGTGCAGGCTCGCATGGTGGGCATCAATTTTCTGCTCTCGATCCTGGTGCTGGTCTGGGTCGCGGACGTCTTCGCGTATTTCGCCGGCCGCGCCTTCGGGCTCAAGTTCACCCGCAACAAGCTGGCGCCGACCATCAGTCCCGGCAAGAGCTGGGAGGGCGTCTGGGGCGGCATGGCCGGCGTGGTCGTGCTCGCGCTGGCCTGGGCCTGGAGCGACTCGGCCGCTCAGGCGACGGTCGCCAGCCTCTACACGCGGCTGGCCGAACGGGGTTGGTGGCTGCTGCTGATCGGCGTGGTCTTCATGGCGGCCATGAGCGTGGTCGGCGACCTGGTCGAGTCGCTGATCAAGCGCAGCGCGGGCGCCAAGGACAGCAGCGCCCTGCTGCCCGGCCACGGCGGCGTCCTCGACCGGATCGACGCCTTGCTGCCCACGCTGCCGATCGCCATGATGCTGGCTTTCCTATGAATCCAATCAGACAACGCGTCACGGTGCTCGGTTCGACCGGGTCCGTCGGCGTCAGCACGCTCGACGTGATCGCGCGCCATCCCGATCGCTTCGAGGTCTTCGCGCTCTCGGCGGCGACCCGGGTGGACGAACTGTTCGCGCAGTGCGTGCATTTTTCGCCGCAGTTCGCCGTGATGGCGAGCGCGCCGCATGCCGCACTTCTGGCCGACAAGCTGAAGGCGAGCGGCTTGCCGACGCGCGTGCTGAGCGGCGAGGGCGGCATCGAGGAGATCGCCTCCCACCAGCAGGCCGATGCCGTGATGGCGGCCATCGTCGGTGCCGCCGGGCTGGGTCCGTGCCTGGCGGCGGCGCGGGCCGGCAAGCGGCTGTTGCTCGCCAACAAGGAGGCGCTGGTGGTCGGCGGCGAGTTGTTCATGCGCACGGTGCAGGAAGGCGGCGCGACCTTGCTGCCGATCGACAGCGAGCACTCGGCGATCTTCCAGTGCCTGCCCGAGGATCGTCGGACCTGGGCCGAGCGCGTCGACCACGTCCTGCTGACGGCCTCCGGCGGTCCGTTCCGGCAGCGAGATCCGCGAACACTGGCCGAGATCACGCCCGAGCAGGCCTGCGCCCATCCGAACTTCTCGATGGGGCGCAAGATTTCCGTCGACTCGGCGACCATGATGAACAAGGCCCTCGAAGTGATCGAGGCCCGCTGGCTGTTCGACCTGACGCCCGAGCAGGTCAAGGTGGTCATCCACCCGCAGCAGATCATCCACTCGATGGTGCAGTTTCAGGATTCATCGGTGATCGCACAGCTCGGCACGCCGGATATGCGGGTGCCGATCGCCTGTGGCCTGGCCTGGCCGGAGCGCATCGAGAGCGGCGCCGGCAAGCTGGACTTCGCCTCGCTGGCGGACCTGAGCTTCGAGGACGCCGACGCGCTGCGGTTCCCGGGGCTGCACCTGGCATGGCATGCCCTGCGGGCGGCGCCCGGGACCGCGGCGGTGCTGAACGCGGCCAATGAAGTGGCGGTCGAGGCCTTCCTCGACCGGCGGCTGCGCTTCGACCGGATTCATGCGGTCAACCTGGAAACTTTGGAGCTTGTCCGGCCCTCCAACCCCTCGTCGCTCGCGGACCTGCTCGACCTGGACGCCAGCGCCCGTGCCGCGGCCCGTGCCGCGGCGCTTCGTTTCGCGACCTGATCCGATTCATCCTCGGGAAATTTCGATGCTCACAGTCGTCGCCTTCATCGTCGCGCTCGGCCTGCTGATCGCCGTGCACGAATACGGGCACTACCGGGTCGCGGTCGCCTGCGGCGTCAAGGTGCTGCGTTTCTCCGTCGGCTTCGGCAAGACGCTCTATCGTTGGCAGCCGAAGCGCCAGCATCCGGGCCAGAACACCGAGTTCGTGATCGGCGCCTTTCCGATCGGCGGCTACGTCAAGATGCTCGACGAGCGCGAGGGGCCGGTGCCCCCCGAGGAGCGCCATCGGGCTTTCAATACCCAACCCCTTCGCTCTCGCGCCGCGATCGTTGCCGCCGGCCCGATCGCCAACCTGCTGCTGGCGGTCGTGCTCTACACCCTGGTCAACTGGATCGGTGTCCAGGAGCCGGCTGCGACGCTGGCCCGTCCGGTGGCGGCATCGCTGGCCGAACAGGCGGGACTGCAGGGCGGCGAACACATCGCGCGGGCCGGCTTCGACGGCCAGCTGGAGCCCGTTCAATCCTTCGAGGACCTGCGCTGGCGCATGACGCGCGGCGCCCTCGACGGTCGCGACCTGACGCTGGAAATCGCGGACCAGGGCGGCCGGCCGGCGCGCGAGCTGGTCCTGCCGCTGAGTCGCATCGAGGCCAAGGATGCGGATGCGCAGATGTTCCGCAAGATAGGAGTCGTCGCGCCGATGACTCGCCCCGAAATCGGYGAGGTGATGGCTGGCAGCGCTGCTGAGCGTGCCGGCCTGCGCAACGGCGACCTGGTGCGCTCGGTGGGTGCGACGCCAATCGTCGATGGCCTGCAGCTGCGCGAGGCGATCAGGGCCTCGGTCGATGCCGGCCAGCCGCGCACTCAAGCCTGGCAAGTCGAGCGCAGTGGTCAGTCGATCCGCGTCGATGTCACGCCGGAGGTCCGCGACGAGCCTGCCGGCAAGATCGGCCGCATCGGCGCCTATGTTGGCGCGCCGCCCGAGATGGTGCTGGTGCGCCAGGGCGTGGTCGACGGCCTCTGGCGCGGCGTGGTCCGCACCTGGGAAGTGTCGACGCTCACCGTGCGCATGATGGGCAAGATGGTGATCGGCGAGGCCTCTCTGAAGAACCTCAGCGGGCCGCTCACGATCGCCGACTACGCCGGCAAGTCCGCCAGCCTGGGACTGACCCAGTACATGGTGTTCCTGGCCCTGATCAGCGTGAGCCTCGGGGTGTTGAACCTGATGCCGCTGCCGGTCCTCGATGGTGGACACCTGATGTATTATCTTTGGGAGGGCCTGACCGGCAAGAGCGTCTCCGACGCCTGGATGGAAAGGTTTCAGCGCGGCGGTGTCGCGCTGCTGCTGGTCATGATGTCGATCGCACTCTTCAACGACGTCACGCGGCTCTTTGGTTAATTTTTCTGCCAGCCCTTTCGGGCCTTGGCCCAATTCACAGATGAACAC
>NZ_JBFUIU010000783.1:0-4071 GCF_056401695.1 Variovorax sp. P4_D9 | reverse complement strand
GTGTTCGTCGGCGTGATCTTCTGGGGCTGGCTGTGGGGCATCTGGGGCCTACTGCTGGGCATCCCGATCATGATGGTCGTGAAAGCGGTCTGCGACCACGTCGAAGACCTGCAGCCGATCGGGGAGCTGCTCGGGGATTGAGCCGGACGCTCGTCAGTTGATCTGCACGATCGCGCCGTCCGGCCACATCCGCCAGATGATCCATTCGCCGATCGCTGCCCGCTGCGTCGCGGGCTCGGCGCCCGCCTGTCCGTGGCGCAGCGTGAWGCGCTTCCCCGCCAGCCGCAGCCTGATCTCGAAGCCCGGCCAGTGCGCCGGTACCCGCGGCGTCAGCGCAAGCTGGTCGCCGCGCACCGACAGGCCCAGCAGCGTCTCGACCGCCGCCCGCTGCAGCCAGGCGGCCGAGCCCGTGTACCAGCTCCAGCCACCGCGTCCGGCGTAGGGCGCGGCACTGTAGACGTCGCCCGCCATCACGTAGGGCTCGATCTCGTAGGCCGGACCGCGCTCGGGATGATGGGCGCGGTGCGCCGGGCTCAGACCCTCGAAGGTCTGCCACGCGGCCTCGACGTCGCCGCGCAGCGCCTGCGCCATCAGCGCCCAGACCGCGGCGTGCGAATACTGGCCGCCGTTCTCGCGCACGCCGGGCGGGTAGGCCTGGATGTAGCCGGGGTTGTTGGGCGAGTGCGCGAGCGGCGGGTCCAGCAGCCGCATCAGGCCGTGCAGCGGGTCGTGCAGATGCTGCGCCATCGAGGCCAGCGCGGGGGCCGTGTGCAGGTCGTCCGAGGCGCCCGAGAGCACCGACCAGGCCTGCGCGATCAGGTCGATCGCGCATTCGTCGTTGAGCGATGAGCCGAGCGGCGCACCGTTGTCGAAGAAGGCGCGCCGGAACCAGGCGCCGTCCCAGCCGGCGGCGTGCAGCGCGGTGATCCATCCCTGCCGAGCGGCGAGCCAGCGCCTGGCGCGCTCGCCCTCGCCGCGCGCCAGGGCAAAGGGCGCGAAGCGCTCCACCACGCTGCACAGGAACCAGGCCAGCCAGACCGACTCGCCGCGTCCTTCGTGGCCGACCCGGTTCATGCCGTCGTTCCAGTCGCCGGTGCCCATCAGCGGCAGCCCGTGCAGGCCGGTCGCCAGGCTCTTGTCGATGGCGCGGGCGCCATGTTCGTAGACGCTCGCCGTCTGCTCGCTGGTGCGGGGCGCGTAATAGGCGTCCTCGGCGCCGTCGGGGATCGCGGGGCCGTCGAGGAAGGGCACGCGTTCGTCGAGCACCGAGCGGTCGGCGCTGACCTCCACGTAGTGGGCCGCGGCATAGGGCAGCCACAGCAGGTCGTCCGAGAAATGGGTGCGCACCCCGGCACCGCCCGGCATGTGCCACCAGTGCTGGACGTCGCCTTCGGGGAACTGCCGTGCCGCATTGACGAGGATCTGCTCGCGCAGGCGCGCCGGGTCGGTCAGCGCGAAGGCCATCGCGTCCTGCAGCTGGTCGCGGAAGCCAAAGGCGCCGCCGGCCTGGTAAAAGCCGGCCTTGGCCCAGAGGCGGCAGGACAGGGTCTGGTACATCAACCATCGGTTGACCATGGCGTCGAACAGCGGATCGGGCGTGCGCACCTGCAGGCGGCCCAGCAATTCGTCCCAGAAGCCGCGCGCCTGCGCCAGGGCTTCTTCGACGTTGCGTTGCTGCCAGCGGCGTGCCATCTGCAAGGCCGCTTCGGCGTCGTCGGCGTGGCCCAGCATGAAGCAGAAGCCGGCGCTCGCCCCGGCCGCCAGGCTGAATTCGCCGGCCACGGCCGCGCAGGCATCGAGGCCGCTGCCTGCGCGCCCGCCCAGGCTGTCGGGCAGCTCGATGCCGCCGCGGCCGGCGAAGAACTCGCTGCGCTCGCAGGTCCATTGCGTCGCGCCGCCGAGGCCGGCAATGGCGACGAAGCCGGTGCTGCCGCCGAAACCGGCGCTCGATTCGCGCTGCTGGCCGAACACCGCGGGCAGTTCCTCGGGCTTCCAGGTGTGGACCGTGCGGCGCTCGCCGCGTGCCGCACCCAATTGCCACTCGACCATGGCGACGGCACGCAGCCGGCGTGCACCGAAGCCTTCGTTGCGCACCTTCACCTGCACCAGCTTGATCCGCTCGTCGCGATCGGCGAAGAAGGTGGTTTCCAGCACCACGTTGCGGTGGAGGCATTCGAACACCGTGTAGCCCTGGCCATGCCGCACGCGGTGCCTGGCCGAGGCGTCGCCTCGGCCGGCCGGCGTCAGCGGCAGCAGTTCGCGCGAGTCGAGATCCTGCAGCAGGTAGTGCTCGAAGGCCGGGTCCTGCACCGGATCGTTCGACCAGGGTGTGACCTGGTGCAGCCGGCTGTTGGTGGCCCAGGTGTAGCCGGAGCCCGCTTCGGAGACCTGGAAGCCGAAGCCGGCGTTGGCGATGACGTTGACCCAGGGTCGCGCGGTGCGGCGATTGACGTCGACCTCGAAGCGGAACTCGCCGCTCTGGGCATCGAAGCTGCCCTGCGGCGCAGTCACCGTTTCGGCCGTGGGCGCCGGCGCCGGCAGCCTTGCGACCGCCACCTGCCGGATCGCAGCCGCGCCTTCGGGGGCGCCCGCCGGTTCGCGCAGTGCCGCCACCTGGGCCTCCAGCGTGCGTCCGTCGGCCGTGAAGACCGCCCGCGCGAGGCTCGACAGCGCCGCCTTCTCCGAGGCTGTCAGCTCGGCGTCGCGCAGCAGGTAGAAGCCGGCCGCATCGTTGCGCGGGAAGCTGTTCTGCGTCTGCTGCGCGACCCGGCTGCGCAGCGTCTCGATCTCGCGCTGCAGCGGCATCAGGTAGGAGTGGGGTTCGCTGTTGAGCACCACCAGGTCGCAGGCGACGCCGCCGAAGCCCCACCACGGCTGGGCTCTCAGCAGCGTGTCGACCAGCCCCTTGCCAGCCGTCGAGTGGATCGTGACCAGCACGATCGGCTTGTCGCCCGAGATGCCGAAGCGCCAGATCTGACGCAGGTCGATCAGGCCGCGGTCGCGCATCGTGCGCGGCGTGGTGTAGGTCAGGATGGTCGTGAGGTCCTGCAGCGCGAGGTTCTTCGCCGGGTCGATACTGAGGTCGCGCAGCCGCACCTGCGCCAGCGTCGCCGCCATGCGGGTCGCGCGCTCCACGTGCATCGGCTCCAGGTAGCGGTCGATGCAGGGCATCAGCGATTCGATGCTGTCGCCGGCGGCGGTCGCGAAGGTCACGCGAGCGCTGGCGCCGGGCGCGATCGACAGCGTCACGCGCAGGCAGGCGATCGGGTCGAGCCCGTTGACCGGCCGGCCATTGGCTGCCAGCGGCTGGGCATCGAGCGCCGGCTCGGCCAGTGTCCGGTTGCGGCCGATGAAGGCGCGCCGATCGGTCATGCAGGCGACGGCCAGCACCTGCGCATCGACCGCGGCGACGAAGTGCGCGGCGGCCACCGCCGGGTCGCCGTGCAGGCGCGGCTTGCGTGCCATCAGCAAGGCCCGCCAGCCCGGCTCCCAGCGGCTGTCGACGAACAGGTTAGCAAAGGCCGGATGGGCCTCGTCGGCCTTGGGATTCGACAGCACCGGTTCGAAGTACGAGATCAGCTCGAGCGTACGCGTCTCGCTGCCGGTGTTGTGCAGTTCGACCGTGCGCAGCTCGGTGTCGTCCTCCGGGCTGATGAGCACGGTGGTGCGCGCCTGCAGGCCCGGGCCGCTGGCTTCGAACTGCACCTGGTCGGCCAGGAAGCGCGCGCGATAGCGCCAGTCGGGGCCGGGTGCCGGCAGTGCGGTCAGCGAGGCCAGCGCGTGGGTCTGCGTGTCGCGCACATAGAAGAAGGTGCCGTAGCCGTCGCGCAGCGGATCGTCGCGCCAGCGGCTGACGTTGAACGAGCGCCAGCGGCTCACGCCGGTGCCGTTGGCGCGTAGCGCCACCGTGTAGCGGCCGTTCGACAGCAGGTGGGTCGGCTGGAAGCCGGCGCCGGTCGGGTCGACCGCGCGCGGCTGGAACACCGGCGCCGCCTCGCCGGTCGCCGGTTCGGGCGGCGTGCGGGGGTCGGCGCTGCCGATGATCTGCCGCGGCGTGCGCTCGTGCAGCAG
>NZ_JBFUIU010000782.1:0-4082 GCF_056401695.1 Variovorax sp. P4_D9 | reverse complement strand
CTGCAACACCTGCTGCCGTTGCCGCGGCGTTGCCGAACAGGCTGCCCCAGCCGCCACTCGTTGCCGTGGCTGGCGGCGCCGATGGTGGTTGCGGCGGAACCGCCTGCGCCGGTGCATTGCCCGTTCCACGTGCCGGGGCCTGGCTCCATGTGTCGCCACCACTGAGAAAGGAGCTGCTGCGCTCCTGCAGGCTCGCCAGTTGCGCGTTGGCCTGTTGCAACGCCCGCTCGAGCAGCAGCGCCCGTTGCACCAGAAGGTAAGTCGCGTCGGGCTGCCGAGCAACGGCGCTGTTGATCAACGCCTCGACTTCCGGATCCCTGGCGCCGAGCTGCGCCTGCGTGAGTTGGGTCAGGAAATCCCGCAGCAACTGGTTCTCTTGCAGATTCATGAGTCTTGCTCCTCTCGGAAGTGGCAATAGGTGGATCGGTCCGCGCCCAGTGGTCAAGCGAAAGCCAACTCGAGAAGCGGCATCGCGCGGTTGACAGCCCCAAGGGTCGCGATCATTCATCCTCGTGCGGGCCTATTGCGGGTCGATGTCGATCACGCTACCAATGAAACACTCCGGCGCGCGAGCTCCGGCAGCCCTAGCGCACGTCAGGTGTAGCGGGTGGCGCGTTCACCGCGCACGAAAGCCCAGAGCTGCAGGCCGAAGCCTTCGGCCGACTCGATGGCTAGGCTGCTGGGAGCGGACATGCAGGCGAGCAGCCCAACGTCCTCACGGGCCAGGCCAGCACCTGCTCGCCGTCTGCACGGCACCAGGGCGGCCGCGTGCAGGAACATCGCAGCGGGGATTCAGCAGTTGGGGCATTCGCGAAGGCGGCGCAGCCGCGCGCGTTCGCAGCCGGCGCCAACACCGGTGGCTTGACCGGTGCAGGCCGCATCGCGTCTAGCTGAACCAAGCTCTCCGGGACACAGAGCCTGCAGCCCGTGCGATCGGCCAACATGCGGCGATGCACCTTCAGCGCTTGTTCGCGGGAGCCCACGTCGCTTTCATAGGTAATCGGCAGTTAATATCATTTGATAGCATCACAGAAGTGAGTGTCTGGTTTTGACTACTGGCGATCGATGTGTGCTTTGAAGAAAGAAAGACCTCGCTACATGGACATGGACAAGGTGACTTTTGGCTTCCTTCTTAAGGATCTGAGCCGCCTCTACGTGCTGCGCTTCGAGCAGCGTGCATGTGGCATCTCGCTGACGCTCACGCAGTGCAGGGCGCTTGTGGAGCTCGACAGGAACGAAGGCACAAGTCAGGTTCGGCTTGCGGAGCTCACCGACGTCGAGCCGATGACGATGGTGCGCATCCTGGACCATATGGAGACCGAGCACCTGATTGAGCGGCGGCCTGACCCCGAGGATCGACGCGTACGCCGCCTCTATCTCACCGACAAAGGCAGGCCCCTGGTAGGCGAGATATGGCGCCTTGCGGAGCTGACGCGTGCCGAGATGTTTTCAGACATCAGCAAGGAAGACCGTCAAGTCTTCATGCGTGTGCTCAAACAGCTGCACGTCAATGCGAGCTCCCTGCTCGACGGTCAGCCGGTATAGACGTCCCGACCAGACTCGCTCCTAAGGCCACTGTCATGTGCGCGAACCACAGTCCGCTCTGAATCAAACCGAACGAATCACGACCATGGATCAATCCGAACAAAAGGCCATCGCCCCGACCGCCGCGAACGAGCCGGATACACCTGCGGCGCCTCCCTGGCGGCGGCGCGCGCGCCTGCCCCTCATGCTGGGCGGCCTGATCGTCGTTGCGGGCCTCGCAGGCTATTTCTATTTGAGTGGCGGCCGTTTCGAATCGACCGACGATGCCTACGTAAAGACGGCCCGCGTTTCCATCAGCGCGAATGTCGCCGGGCGTGTCGTCGAACTCGCGGTGCATGACAACCAGGCGGTGCATACCGGAGATCTGCTCTACCAGCTGGACGATTCGACATTCCGCGTCGCGGTGGAAGAGGCGGAGGCGCAGTTGGCCACCGCACGCCTGCGCATCGGCATGCTAAAGGCGAACTACCGCCAGCGCCAATCCGAGTTGGCATCGGCCCGTGACACCATGGCATTCCAGCAGAGCGAGTTCGACCGTCAGCAGCGCCTGCTTGGTGCGGGCATTGCCTCGCAGGCCCAGGTCGACAAGGCCCGGCACGCGCTCGACGAGGCGCGCGCAGCGATCGCCGGCGCACAGCAGGAAAGCGCCGCCGTCGTGGCACAGCTCGGCGGAAATCCAACACTCGAACCCGACCAGCATCCTGCCGTCAAGGAGGCGCAGGCGAGGCTCGATCGTGCGCGGCTCAATCTCTCGTACACGGTGGTCCGGACGCCCAGCGACGGTGTCGTCACCCGTGTCGAAGAGCTGCAGGTCGGCAGCTATGTGAACGCATCGGTTCCGGTCTTCGCACTCGTCTCGACCGCAGACGTGTGGCTGGAAGCAAACTTCAAGGAGGACCAACTCGTTCACATGCGCGTAGGCCAGGAAGCATCCGTCAACGTCGACAGCTATCCGGGAAAAACGTTCAAAGGCAAGGTCGTGAGCGTGAGTCCGAGTACCGGCGCGCAGTTCTCGGTGTTGCCGCCCGAGAACGCGACCGGCAACTGGGTCAAAGTCGTGCAGCGCCTTCCCGTGCGGATCGAACTCGACGGTATCGATGCGGCCTTCCCTCTTCATGGTGGCCTCAGCGCGTATGTCGACGTGGACACCCGCTACCAGCGCCATTTGTTCGGCTCGAACGAGGTGCTGGCCAAACCGAAGGTGGCCGCCAACTGATGGACAACGTCGCCACCATGGCCGGCCGGGCAGGCGAGGGCTCGCAACGGCGGATCATCACTTTGTTGGTCATGCTCGCATCCATCATGCAGGCGCTCGACAACACGATCGCCAACGTGGCGTTGCCGCGCATCCAGGGATCGCTGTCGAGCACGCAGGACCAGATGACCTGGGTGTTGACGTCGTACATCGTCGCCGCGGCGATCATGACCCCATTGAGCGGATGGCTGGCTGGCCGGTTCGGCCGCAGGCGTGTGTTCCTGATCTCGATCTTCGGCTTCACTGTCGCTTCGGCCTTTTGCGGCCTCGCGCAGAGCCTTCCTGAAATCGTCCTTGCGCGCCTGCTGCAAGGGCTCAGCGGAGCGGCGCTGGTTCCGATGTCGCAGGCAGTGCTGCTCGACATCAACCCACCCGAACACCATGGACGCGCAATGGGCATCTGGGTCATGGGCGTGACGATCGGCCCCATCCTCGGGCCGGCGCTCGGTGGCTGGCTCACCGAGAACTACAACTGGCGCTGGGTCTTCTTCATCAACGTCCCGTTTGGCATCGTATGCTTCTTCGGCCTCCTCGCGTTCATGCGCGAGACCGTACTGCGCAAGTCGCGCTTCGATCTGTTCGGCTTCGCTGCCCTGAGCCTTGCGATTGGCGCTTTTCAGCTCATGTTGGACCGCGGCCAGACCAATGACTGGTTCAATTCCCTCGAGATCCTGATCGAAGCAACGGTCGCCGGCCTCGCGCTCTACCTGTTCGTCGTGCATATGCTGACGACGACGCAGGCGCCTTTCGTCAGTCCGGCGCTTTTCAAAGACCGCAACTTCCTCACCGGCAAGCTCTTCATCTTCATAGTCGGCGTGGTCCTGTTCGCCACGCTCGCGTTGCTGCCGCCGCTGCTCCAGGGGTTGATGAACTATCCGGTGGTATTGACCGGCCTCGTCACGGCGCCGCGCGGCGTAGGCACTCTGCTGGCCATGGTCGTGGTCGGCCGGCTGATGGGCAGGATGGACGCCCGTTACATCATTGCCGCCGGCTTTGCGATGACGGGCATCTCGCTATGGCAGATGACGCATTTCTCGCTCGAGATGGACAGCAGCTTGGTGACCTGGTCCGGGATGCTGCAGGGTTTCGGCACGGGCTTCGTGTATGTGCCTCTCGCGGCGGTCACCTTCGCGACCCTCTCGCCCGCGCTGCGCAACGAAGGCACCGCGGTCTTCAGCCTGATCCGCAACATCGGCAGCAGCGTCGGCATCTCGGTGGTCACGACGCTCCTGACGCGCAATACGCAGATCATGCATTCGCGCCTGGCCGAACACATCACGCC
>NZ_JBFUIU010000781.1:0-4085 GCF_056401695.1 Variovorax sp. P4_D9 | reverse complement strand
AGTTTCTTCTTGCGCCGGATGAGCCAGAGGTACAGCAGCACCAGCAGCGGCAATGCCAGCAGCAGCCAGAGGAATTGAGGCCAGAGGAAGTTCATAGAGCAACCTTCGCGCTTCGCGCTGCGGTATTCGCCTTCGGAACGGCCGGGCGTCTCATGCGGCCACCGTACTGGGGTTCGATTGTCCCTTGCGCACGCGGCGCTTGCGCATGTCCGCGAAGCGGACGATGGCTTCGACCAGGTCGTCGGCGGTCGAGAGCTCGAGGGCGTCGACGCCGATCTTCGCCAGCGACTCGCGGAGCTGGGCCTCCCGTTCGGCGGCGATGCGCGCAAAGCGCTTGCGGAAGCCGACGTCGTGCGTGTCGACCCAGAGCTGCTCGCCGGTCTCGGCATCGCGCAGCGGCACCAGGCCGAGGTCGGGCAGCTCGAGTTCGAGCGGATCGAACAGGCGCACCGCCACCACGTCGTGCCGCTGCACCAGGTGCGACATCGGTCGTTCCCAGCCAGGCTCGGAAACGAAGTCGGAGACCACGAACACGGTCGAGCGGCGCGGCATCAGCACCGCGGCGGACTTGAGCAGGTCGGCCAGCCGGGTCATGCCCTTCTGGTCGGGCGCGCGCTCGGCCGAGCGGCGCTCCATTGCATGCAGCAGGTGCAGCACGTGGCGCCGACCGGTGCGCGGGGGGATCACGGCTTCGACGTCGTTGCCGTAGACCATCGCGCCGACACGGTTGCCGTGGCGCGTCAACAGCCGCGCGATGACGCCGACGAAACCGGCCGAGATCTCGCGCTTGGCCTTGATGCCGGAGCCGAAGTCGACCGAACGGCTCAGGTCGAGCACGAACCAGGCGGCCATCTCGCGGTCTTCGGTGAAGACGCGCACGTGCGGCGTCTGCAGCCGTGCCGTGACGTTCCAGTCGATGTGGCGCACGTCGTCATGGTGCTGGTATTCGCGCAGGTCGGCCAGGTCGAGGCCGGTGCCGCGCATCAGTGTTCGGTMGTCCCCCTGCAGCAGGCCGTCGAGCCGGCGGATGACGGTCCACTCGAGCCGCCGCAGCGCGCGCTCCACGCCGCTGGCCGCGGCGTCGGCGGCCGCGAGCTGCTCGTCGTTCGCGGCTTTCGCGCGCTTAGGCCACCAGCTTTTCATGTTCGAGGGGTTTGGCCGGCGCGGGCACGGCCCGCATGATGCGATCGATCAGGCTGTCGGGCGTGAGCCCTTCGGACAAGCCCTCGTAGGACAGCGTGACCCGGTGGCGCAGCACGTCGGGCACCAGTGCGCTCATATCCTCGGGCAGCGCATAGCTGCGGCCGCGCAGCAGGGCCAGCGCGCGTGCGCCCTGGGTCAGGTTGATGCTGGCGCGCGGGCTGGCGCCGAAAGTGATGAAGCGCCGCATGTCCTTCATGCCGTGCTTCTCGGGCGTGCGGGTGGCCGACACGAGCCTGACGGCGTACTGGATCAGCGAGGGGTCGACATAGACGCGCTGGGCCTCGGCCTGCAAGATCGCGAGCTGGTCGGTGGTGGCCACCGGCGTGGCCTCGACTAGCGGGCCGATCACGCGCTCGACGATGACAAATTCCTCTTCGTCGCTCGGGTAGTCGACCAGCACCTTCATCATGAAGCGGTCGACCTGGGCCTCGGGCAGCGGGTAGGTGCCTTCGGTCTCGATCGGGTTCTGAGTCGCCATCACCAGAAAGGGCCGAGGCACCTTGTGCGTCTCGCCCGCGATGGTCACCTGGCGCTCCTGCATCACTTCGAGCAGCGCGCTCTGCACCTTGGCCGGCGCGCGGTTGATTTCGTCGGCCAGTAGAAGGTTGGCGAACACCGGGCCCAGCGAGGTGCTGAAGTCGCCGGTCTTCTGGTTGTAGATGCGGGTGCCGACCAGGTCGGCCGGCACCAGGTCGGGCGTGAACTGGATCCTCTTGAACCGACCGCGCACGGTGTCGGCCAAGGTCTTGACGGTGAGCGTCTTGGCCAGCCCCGGCACCCCTTCGACCAACAGGTGGCCGCCTGCCAGCATCGCCACCATCACCCGTTCGAGAAATCGGTCCTGGCCGACCACCACGCGCTTCACCTGATAGAGGATCTGCTCCATCAGCTCGGCCGTGACCGGGGAGGGYGATTCGAACTCTGTGCTCATGGGATTGCTTTCGTCGGTGGGTCAGAAGGGTGGCGAGCCGGCGGCGGAGGCGGCGTTCTCGATCGGCACGGCGAAGCCGATGCCGATGAAGGTGCGCTGTTGGGTTGGATTGAGGATGGCGGTCACGATGCCGAGCACCTCGCCGCTCATGTTGATCAGCGGGCCACCCGAGTTGCCGGGATTGGCGGCCGCATCGAACTGGATCAGGTTGCCAAGCTCCTGCTTGCCTTCGGGCGAGCGGAAGGAGCGGTTGAGGCCGGACACCACGCCCGCCGACACCGAGGGACCGATGCCGAAGGGGAAGCCGACCGCCACCACCTCGTCGCCCGGCATGAGGTCGGCGGTCGAGCGCATGGTGGCCGGGATCAGGTCGTCCGGCAGCTTCTGCGCCTGCAGCACCGCCAAGTCGTTCTCGGGCTGCAGGGCGGTGATGGTGGCCGGCGCCTCGAGGCCGTCGGCGAAGGTGACCTTGATGGTCTCGGCGCCCGCGACCACGTGCAGGTTGGTCAGGATCACGCCCTTGTCGACGATCACGACGCCGGTGCCGACACCGCGTTCGACTTGCTTGCCGGGCACTTCGTCGGTGGCCTCGGGCGGCTTGCCCTTGGCCATGTTGCGGCCGCGCTTCTCGGTCTTGGCCTCGGGCGTGTTCTTTTCGGTGCCGTAACCGACCACGCGCACCACGGAGGGGCGGATGATCTCGGCGGCGCGCGCGGCGGCCGAGGGCAGGGTCTGCGTCTGCAAGGTGCGCAGCACCGCCGCGTCGATGTCCTTCTGGGTGAGCGCCTGCGTCGCGTGTCGCGGCCACACGTAGGCGCCGCTGGCGCCCATGCCGACGACCAGTGCCAGCAGCAGTCCGAAGCTGCGGCGGCCGGGCTGCCAGCCTGCCGCGGGAGGCCGGGCGGTCGCCTCGGCCTCGGGGGTGTCGGTGGACGACCCGGGCTCGGCCGCATCCTGCGGCTCTCGGGGCGAGCGGCTGTAGAGAGCAGGCCTGCGCATCGGGCACCTCCGGGCAAAAGAGAGTCGCTGTAGCAATCACGGTAGCACGCTTTCCGCTGCCTTGCATCCCTTCGGGCATCATCGCGCGATGGCCATCTTCGTCGACACCCACTGCCACCTCGATGCGCCCGAATTCGGCTCGGAAATGCCTCAGGTCCGGGCCCGTGCGCAGCGTGCCGGTGTCGCGCTCTGCGTCATTCCCGCGGTCGCCGCCTTCAACTTCGAGACGGTGCGCGAGCTTGCGCATCGGCAGGGCGATGCCTACGCGCTCGGCATCCATCCGCTGAGCACCGGTGAGGCCCGCGATGAGGACCTTGCGCTGCTCGACGAGGAACTGCTTCTCCGCCGCGACGACCCGCGGCTGGTGGCGGTCGGCGAGATCGGCCTCGACTATTTCGAGCCGGGCCTGGATCCCGACAAGCAGGAGCGCTTTTTTCACACTCAGTTGCAACTGGCGCGCAAGCATGAGTTGCCGGTCATCGTCCATGTCCGGCGATCGGTGGACAGGGTGCTGAGGCACCTGCGCCAAGTGGCGCCGGGCCAGCGCTGGCAGGGCATCGCGCATGCGTTCAACGGCAGCGAGCAGCAGGCGCTGGCCTGTGTCCAACTCGGCCTGAAGCTCGGCTTCGGCGGGGCCGTGACCTTCGAGCGTGCCTTGCAGTTGCGTCGACTTGCCGCCACGCTGCCGCTGGAGGCGATCGTGATGGAGACCGACGCCCCCGACATCCCGCCGCACTGGCTCTACCGGACGCAGGCGCAGCGGGCCGCGGGCGAGTCGCAGGGGCGCAACGAGCCCGGCGAGCTGCCGCGCATCGCCGAAGTGGTGGCAGGCCTGCGCGGCATCGAGGTCACGGCGCTCGCCGAAGCGAGCACCCGCAACGCGGCCGACGCGCTGCCCCGTCTCGTTTCGCTGCTGGGCCTGTCGGCCGAACGCCCGGGCGCGGCGTAGGCG
>NZ_JBFUIU010000780.1:0-4097 GCF_056401695.1 Variovorax sp. P4_D9 | reverse complement strand
GCCTGGCCGTCGGCTTCCTGGCTGACGTCGCACCTGACGAAGACACCGCCGATGTCCTTCGCGACTGCCTCGCCCTTGTCCGCCTGCATATCGGCGACGACCACCTTGCCGCCGTTGGCCGCCAGCATTCGCGCAGTGCCTTCGCCGAGGCCCGAAGCGCCGCCGGTCACGATGAAAACCTTGTCTTCAATTCTCATTTCGAATCCTTGTTGCCGCCTTCTAGGCGAGTTCGTTGCCACCTAACGAGTGCGACAAGGCGCTGATACGAACAACGCCAATCGCAGATATGCACACTTCACCTGCTTCATCGCGCATCGACCCATTCATGGTCAGGCGCTGCGCCCCGCGGTCCGGCGCCGTCGCGACCGTGACGACCCATTCCATTTCCACCCTTACGTCAGCGTAGACCGGGCGTCGCAGATCGACATAGAAGGAAACGCCCACTACCGAATGGGTCGCGGCGAAATGCGATGCCGTCAAGCCCAGCAACAACGCGGTCGTATGCGTTCCGCTAGCGATCAATCTGCCGTACCTGCTTGCCGAGGCAACACCAGCGTCATGGTGCAGGGGGTTGGTGTCACCGGCTGCACTCGCGAACGAGCGCACCTGCGCCTCATTGAAGGTGTGACACCCGGAGAACCGATGCCCCACCTCCACCTCCGAAAAGGCCGTGCTCATCCGCGCAGCGACGGCTCTGCCATCCGCGTGATCGCCAACTGGCTGCCCGCCAGCTCACGAAGCCTGAACTTCTGGATCTTTCCAGTGGCGGTTTTCGGAAGGGCCGTGAACACCACTTTGCGCGGACACTTGTAGTGCGCCAAACGGTCCCGGCAAAAGGAAATGACATCTGCCTCGTCTAAAACGGCGGCTCCGGGCTTCATTTCTACGAAGGCGCAAGGCACTTCGCCCCACTTCGGATCAGGCTGCGCAACGACGGCGGCGAAAAGTATCGCTGGGTGCCGGTGCAGCACGTCCTCTACTTCGACGGAGGAAATGTTCTCTMCGCCCGAAATGATCACATCCTTGGAGCGATCGGTAATCTGGACGTATCCCTCCGGATGGACTACCGCAATGTCCCCCGTGTGGAACCAGCCGCCCTCAAAGGCCTTTCGTGTCGAATCTGGATTCTTCAAGTAGCCCTTCATGACGGTGTTGCCTCGGATCACCAGCTCACCAGCCGTCGTCCCGTCCCGAGGCACCGGTCGCATCGTCTCGGCATCAACCACCCGCAGGCCCTCGAGCGCTGCAGCGCGAACGCCCTGGCGCGCTTGAAGGCGAGCCCTTTCTCCCGCGTCAAGTTCGTTCCAAGCCGGCTGCCAGGCGCAACTGACAGGCGTGCCGCTGACTTCTGTGATTCCGTAGACGTGATCGACCTCAAATCCGAGGGACGCGGCTGCCTCAAGCACCGTTGCCGGGGGTGGCGAGCCCGCTGTAAGCACGCGGACTCGCCCCGGCAGCGGGCGTCGCTCGTCCTCGCGCGCATTCACGAGCATGCCCATGAGAGTGGGAGCAGCACAGAAGTGGTCCGCCTTGTGCGTCGCGATGGCGTGATAGATCGCGGCGGCGCCAACTCGGCGCAGACACACGTGCGTGCCCGCAGCCGCTGTGATCGCCCACGTAAAGCACCATCCGTTCGCATGGAACATGGGAAGCGTCCAGAGATAGACTGGCGCTTTCGGCATGGCCCAATCGGTCAGTTGGAGCAGGCTCATGAGGTAGGTGCCGCGATGACTGGGAACGACCCCCTTGGGATCGCCAGTCGTGCCGGAGGTGTAGTTCAAGGCAATGGGCTCCCACTCGTCGGTAGGCCAGACACCTTCGAAAAGCGGATCACCCTTGGCCAGCAGAGTTTCATAGTCGACCACACCGACGGGCTCGGCTTCTGGGCCCTCCGCGTCGTTAATGTCGATGATGACGGGCGGGCTGTCGAGCAGCGCGACCGCTTTGACCGCCAGCGCGGAAAACTCGCTGTCCACCAGCAGTAGTTTCGATTCTCCGTGACGCAGAATGAACGCAAGACCTTCGACGTCCAAGCGCGAGTTGATTGCGTTCAGTACGGCCCCGGAAAGTGGAACGCCGAAATGCGCCTCGAGCATCGCCGGCGTGTTGGGAGCCATGATTGAGACGGTGTCACCACGGCGAATGCCCCGCTGGACCAGAGCGGATGCGAGGCGATAGGCCCGCTCGCGCGTCTCTGACCAGGATTGACGTTGGTCCCCATGAATGATCGCCGTCCGGTCGGGGAAGACGTCAGCCGCCCGATCCAGGAACCTCAACGGCGTGAGCGGCACGTGGTTGGCTGGGTTGCGATCGAGCCCCTGGTTGTAGATCGAAACGCTCATGATGCATCTCCTGCATGCTCTTGCGGATGAAACGTTGTGAAGCTGCTCACCGGCTCTCGATGCGTGACGAGCGTGTTCTCGATGCGTGACATGTCTGCGTATCCGAGACTCATGCCGCATACGAGCATCTGGTTGTCCGGGATCTGCAGTTGATCCGCGATGACGCGATGAAACTTCGTGAAGGCCACCTGAGGACACGTGTCGAGCCCACGAGCTCGCGCGCCGATCATGATGTTCTGGAGGAACATGCCGTAGTCGATGAGGCTCCCCTGCTCCATCACGCGGTCGACTGTGAAGAACAGTCCCACAGGCGCGCCGAAGAAGCGGTAATTGCGTCCATGCTGTGCATGCATTCGATCCTTGTCGCCCTTCTCGATGCCCAGGAGTCCGTAGAGGTCCCAGCCGACCTTGCGGCGACGGTCGACGAACGGTGACATCCACTTCACGGGGTAGTAGTCGTAGGGTTCGCTGAGTTCAGCCCTTCTCGCGGGGTCGTTGTCGATCTCGGCTATGGCCTGGCTGATGCGTTCCTTGGCGTGGCCGCGCACCACATGCACGTGCCAAGGCTGTGTGTTCATGCCTGATGCAGCGTGACGCGCAACGTCCAAGATCTCCGCGACTTGCGCGTCCGTTACATCCTGCGCCAAGAACGCCCTAACGCTGCGTCGCGAAACGATGCACCAATCCACGGCTTGTCGCAGATCCTGCTCAGTGCCCACGGGGGGCAAAACTCTTCGATTCATTTGTCTCCTTGCGCCGTGTTGTCCAGTGCCCAGGCGGCTGGCTGCTTTTCAGGCCGCCTCCGAGCGCTTGGCTGCATGCTAGGGTTCCGCGGTGCTGTTGAATGTCTGGCACATGACAGTTTCGATGACTCCGTCACACAGCGCTGGGATCCGCGGTCTCTCCGACGTCCCTCGCGGCACCGTCACAAAGACCTTGCAAAGGTGGGGGGCAGATCAGGGTTGTCCTCGTGCCGAGACCGCGCGCGAGCTTCGAAAATCATGCCTGCCCGATCTGACACAATTGAGAATGGCCACCATAAGCCGACTGAACGATTTCTTGCTGGCTTCAACCTGGAGCACCGGGCTGACAGAAGTCCAAATGGAGCGCGTCCGTAGGGATGCGTTCCTCCGCGAATACCAGGCTGGCGCCACCGTTTGTGTGCGTGGCCAACCTGCGATCCACTGGATGGGCGTCGTTGAGGGGATGCTGAAGGTCGACAAGGTTGCCGCGGACGGAAGGAGCACCACCTTTGCTGGGGTTCCGTCCGGTTCTTGGTTCGGCGAAGGCGCCGTCATCAAGGGCGAACTCCGGCCGTATGCCGTGGTGGCAATCCGCGATAGCGCAGTGGCCTTCCTGCCTCGGGCCACCTTCCAGTGGCTCATCGATGACAGCTCCTTCTTTAGTCGCTGGGTCATCGATCAGCTCAACGCGCGCCTGGCCCACTATGTCTCGCTCGTAGAGACGTTCAGATTTCAGGATGCCACTGCCCGCGTGGCATTCTGCTTGTCGGAACTGTTCAATCCTCAACTCTATCCGTCTACCGCCAAGCGGCTTGAGATCTCCCAGGAAGAGATCGGCCGCCTGAGCGGTCTGGCGCGCCAGAACACGAACAAGGCGATTCATGAACTGGAGCAGGCGGGCCTCGTCCGCGCCAAGTACGGGACAATCGAAATACTCGACCTGGCAAAGCTGCAGACCATCGGACGAACAGCGTAGCAGGCGATGAAGCGGCGCGGTGCGGCGCCGCAGCAA
>NZ_JBFUIU010000779.1:0-4101 GCF_056401695.1 Variovorax sp. P4_D9 | reverse complement strand
ACGCCATCCGACTCGGCGACTGGCGCCGGCAGGCCTTCAGGCAGGTAGAAGTTCGTCGTCGTCATCCAATGGTCCTCAAAGTACCGCCTCGGAGCCCAGCATCAGGTTGCTGGACGGCGCGACCATCGGACCGCCGATGACCAGCGCAACATCGCTGCGTCGAGCCTGGCTCGTGGCGCTGCCTCGCACCTGGCGCACGGCCTCCAGCACGAGTTCGAAGCCATGCATGTAGCACTCGGCCAGGTTCCCGCCGCTGGTGTTGAGTGGCAGGCGTCCCGCAGGGGCTGTCAGGTTGTCGAGCGTGAGGAAATCGTTGGCCTCCTCGGGCGCGAAGAAGCCATGCTCGGCAAGCGCCATGACCACGCCGCCTGTGAAGTTCTCGTAGCTCTGCACCACGCCCACATCCGCGGGTGACACTCCCGACATGCGGTAGAGGTCCCGCGCCACGGTCGTGAAGTTGGCCGATGCATAGTTCGGAGAGTTGTGCGCATGGCTGCCGAATCGCTCGCTGGCGCCGGAGGCCGCACCCAACAGGTACACGGGTTTCTGCCGAAGGTCTCTGGCCCGCTCGGCGTCCATGAGGATCAACGCGGCGGCGCCGTCGTTTTCCATGCAGCAATCGAAGAGATGAAAGGGCTCGACGATCCAGCGCGATGCGTCGTAGCGCTCCTCGCTCAAGGGCTTGCCGTGCATCACCGCTCGGGGATTGCTCTGCGCGTGGTGATAGGAAGCCATCGCGATGGCCCGCAGCGCCTCTTGCCGCACGCCGTGCTCGTGCATGTAGCGCATGACCCGCATGGCGAATCGCTGGGGCGGAGCGATCACGCCATAGGGGACGAGATAGGCGCGCTCGCCCGAGATCGTTCCCGCCGCGGAGTTCTGCCCGAAGCGGCCGTACTGCCCCTGGGCCAGGGAACGGAAGACCACCACGCAGTCGGCCTGTCCCGTCGTGATCGCAGCCGCCCCGTTGGCGACCGCGGCACAGCAGCCGCCTCCGCCTCCGCCCCATTGCATGGTCGACGAACGCAACCGCGGCAATCCCAGCGCCGTCGCCAGTCTGACGGCATCGCTGCGATCGTCGCTGTACGACGCAAAGCCATCGATGTCGTGGGCGCTGATGCCGGCGTCGCTGCAGGCGGCCAGAATCGCTCGCAATGCCATCTTGAATTCGGGCTCGGGCGACTGGCCGTGCTTGTAATAGGTGGTTTCGCCGATGCCGACGACGGCGACCTTGCCGCGCAACGTTCGATCACTCATTGCTGTCCTTGCCCCTGTTCGGTTGTGGCCGGTTCCCGGCCTTTCCATCGCTGCAGTTCCGCCTCGAGAGAGGACGGTGCACCCGACGGCGCCGCCACTGCGCGCGTCGGCGTGCGAGAAAAGCGCGGCGCAGGCGCGGGATGCACGACACCGTCGATGGTCACGAAATTTCCGCGCGCCAGATTGTGTGGATCGGCCATGGCTTCTGTCAGGGTGAGCACCGGCGACACGCAGGCATCCGTGCCGGCGAAGGCGGCTTCCCAGTGCGCGCGGCTGCGTGACTTCACCGCCGTGCCGATCGCCTCGCGCAGGCTTGGCCAAAGCGTCTCGTCGTGCTGCGCCTTCTTCCAGCTCGGGTCGAGGCCGAGCAGGTCGACGAAGAGTGCGAAGAACTGCGGCTCTATGGCGCCCACGCCGAGGTGCTGCCCGTCCGCCGTGGGATACACGCCGTACCACGGTGCGCCGCCGTCCAGCATGTTGCTCTCGCGCTGCTCGGCGAAACGGCCGCGCTGCTGCTGCGCGATGAAGTGCGTCATGAGTTGGATCACGCCATCGGTGATGGCCGCATCCACGACCTGTCCCTGGCCCGACCTTCTTGCCTCGTGCAGCGCCGCGAGCACGCCGAGCGCCAGGTACAGGCTGCCGCCCGCATAGTCCCCCACCAGATTCAGCGGCGGCGTCGGTCGATCCCTGGGTCCGATCGCTGCAAGAGCGCCCGTGATGGCGATGTAGTTGATGTCGTGGCCGGCGGTCGTGGCGAGCGGCCCCTCCTGCCCCCAGCCCGTCATGCGCGCATATACAAGCTGCGGATTTCTTGCCATCACCACGTCGGGGCCGAGCCCCAGGCGCTCCAGGACGCCGGGTCGGAAACCTTCCACCAGCACATCCGCTTCGTCGAGCAGCGCCAGTATGCGATCCCTGTCGGCAGCGGCCTTGAGGTCGGCCTGCACCACGGTGCGGCCGCGGTCGACGATCTGCAGGGGATCCGCCAACCGCGAGCCGGGGCGGGCCACGAGCACGACATCCGCGCCCATGTCCGCCAGCAGCATGCAGGCGAAAGGTGCCGGACCCAGGCCGGCGAATTCGACGACACGCAGGCCCGCGAGCGGCCCTCGCGCCACGGAAGAGGTCGATGCCWTCAGTCGAGGCGGATGTTGGCGCGCTGGGCCACCGGCCCCCACTGCGCCATCTCGTCGCGGATCATGCGTTCCAATTCATCGGGCGTGCTGCTGCGCGCTTCGATGTTGCGGTCGGCGAACATCTTCTTGACCTCGGGCTGTGCCACGGCATGCACAACTGCCTCGTGCAGCTTCGCGGCCACCGCGTCCGGYACGCCCCTGGGCGCCAACACGCCGAACCAGGCCACGCTGCGGAAACCAGGCACCTCTTCGGCAATCGCCGGCAGGCCGGCCACGGTAGGAGTGCGCTGCGGCGTTCCCACCGCGAGGTAGCGCACCTTACCGGCCTGAACCATCGCCTGCCCGTCGAGGCCGGTGACGAACGCCGCCTGCAACTGGCCGCCGCCGAAGGCGGTCATCATTGGTGCGCCCCCGTTGTAGGGAACATGGACCATGCTGAGGCCTGCCAGGCCGTTGAAGTATTCGCCGGTCAGGTGCGACAGCGAGCCGTTGCCCACGGAACCGAAATTCCATGCATGGCCGGACTTCCTTGCCGCTGCGAGAAATTCCTTCAGGCTCTTCGCGGGGTTGTCCGCGGCGATGGCCAGGATCATGGGCGTGATGGCCACGGTGGAGATGGGGCGTAGATCCTTCAACGAGTCGTAGGGCGTCTTTTTCAGCAGCGGCAGCACCGCGTTCGGGCCCGAATTGCCGAACACCAGCGTGTAGCCGTCCGCAGGCGCCTTTGCCACGTAGTCGGTGCCGATGGAGCCGCCCGCTCCGACCTTGTTGTCGACGATCACCGGCTGCTTGAGGAAGTCCGACATCGGCTGCTGGATCGCGCGGGCCAGTTGGTCCGTGCTGCCGCCAGCGGCATAGGGCACAACGATGCGAATCGGCTTGTTCGGGAATTTGTCCTGGGCCGCGGCATGCGGCGCTGCGAGAGTGGTGAGCAAGAAAAGAAGGCCGGTGGCCAGTGCGACGCGATGTGAGTGGGGCATGTTGTCTCCGACGGAGGTGTTTTGGCGTAGAAAGTGAATGGTAGAACCATTCTATCAATGCGTCAATGGCTGGCGACCCTGCGATGGAACACGAGCGGCTTCGCGCCCAGCCTCTGCTTGCAGATCCAGGTCGCCAGGGCTGAGTCCAGATGCGTGGCATGCGCGGGAAACCACTCGGCCAGCGCCCGGATGAACGAACGTCCCACGACCACATTGCCCGCCGCCACCAAGGGCCGCACCTCGTTCGCCGACTGCAGGACCGCCGCGTGCTCGGCCGCATGGCAGTCCCGCGGCGGAAAGTCGCCGCGCGACATCCATTCGTCTTCCATCGCGAAATGGCTCTGGAGATGAGTCGTCAACGCGTCCAGGGTGCCGGGCAGATCCTCGTCACTGCAGGAGCCAGCGGAAGCGAGGAGCGCATCGAACTCCGCATGCACTTCGTCCATCTCGTCGTGACCGAGAACGATGGGTTGGCTCATGGATTCACCTCGCCTCACAGATCAAGAATCAGATGGCCTGACCGCGCGCCCGAGCAGCAGATCAGCATGGCGCTGTTGCTGGCACGCTCATCCTCCGTCAGGAAGCAGTCGCGGTGGTCGACTTCGCCCGCGATCACCTTCGTGTAGCAGGAGCCGCAGACGCCCTGCCCGCAGGAATACGGCATGTCCAGCCCGGCATCGAGCAGCACGTCGAGGATCGTCTTGCCGCTGGGAACGGCATGGCGC
>NZ_JBFUIU010000778.1:0-4105 GCF_056401695.1 Variovorax sp. P4_D9 | reverse complement strand
GTCTACCGGCTGCGCAAGAAGCTCGCAGCCACCGGCGCCACCTTGATGACGCTGCGCGGGCTCGGCTACCTGCTGCGCGAAGAGCCGTGATGCGGGCGGCCTCGCTGCGCGCCCGGCTGCTGCTCGGCATCCTCGGGCCGATCGCGCTGTTCGTCGTCATCAACAGCGTCAGCCTCTACCGCCAGAGCCTGGCCGCCGCCACCACCGCCTACGACCGCACCTTGCTGGCCTCGGCCAAGACCATCGGCGAGCAGCTCGACGTCGAGGGCTACGACGACGCGGCCTCGCTGCGCGCCATCGTGCCCTATTCCGCGCTCGAGGCCTTCGAGGCCGACAACCAGAGCCGGATGTACTACCGGGTCTCGGCGCTCGACGGCCGGATGGTCTCGGGCTTCGAGGAACTTCCCTTCTGGCGCGGCAAGCTGCCGAACCGTCCGCCTTACGCGGCGCTGGTCGACTTCTACGACGCCGAGTTCCGGGAGATGCCGGTGCGCGTCGCGGTGCTGCTGCAGCCGGTCGCCAGCGGCAACGGCCGCGGCATGGCCGTGGTGCAGGTGGCCGAGACGCTCGAGCTGCGCGAGACGCTGGCGCGCAAGCTGCTCGTCGACACGCTGTGGCGCCAGCTGGTGCTGATGGGCGTGATCGCCGCGGTCACCGTGGTCGTGGTGCAGCGCGCCACCCGGCCGGTGCGCGCCCTCGGCGAGGCGATCCAGGCCCGCGCCGCCGACGACCTGTCGCCGATCGACGCGCCCGATGCGCCGCGCGAGCTGCGCCCCCTGATCGACGCCACGACCCAGGTGATGGGCCGCCTGCGGCGCCTGCTGGACCACCAGAAGCGCTTCGTGCGCGACAGCGCCCACCAGCTGCGCACGCCGCTCGCGGTGCTCAAGGCGCAGGTGCAGTCGGCGCGTCGCAGTGACGTGCCACCCGACCAAGCGCTGGGCGAGATCAGCGAGACCGTCGAGCGTGCCACCGCGCTCGCCAACCAGATGCTGTCGCTGGCCAAGGTCGAGCAGCTGCGCCAGCAGCCGGAGTCGATAACCCTGGACCTGGCCGAGGCGGTGCGCGCCGTCGCGCTCGACCTGTCGCCGCTGGTCGCCGACAAGGCACTCGATTTCGAGCTCTCCACCGGCCCGGCGCCGGTGCCGGTGCGCGCCCACCTCTGGATGCTGCAGGAGCTCACGCGCAATCTGCTGCACAACGCGATCAAGCACAGCCCGTGCGAGGCCATGCTGACGGTCCGGGTGGGGGCCGAGGGCGACGAGGCGCTGCTGCGGATCAGCGACCAGGGCCGCGGCATCTCCGAGGAACTGCGGCAACGGCTGTTCGCGCCCTTCGCGGCTGGCGACGTGGCCAGCGGCTCCGGCCTGGGGCTGGCGATCTGCCACGAGATCGTGTTGGCGCTGGGCGGCAGCATCGCGCTGCGGAACCGGGAAGCCGGCGGACGCACCGTCGGCCTCGATGCTGTCGTGCGAATCCCGCTGGCGCGCGACAATGGCTGAACTCATGGACCGTCTCCGCATCGACAAATGGCTCTGGGCCGCGCGCTTCTTCAAGACGCGGTCGCTGGCCGCCGACGAGATCGGCAAGAACCGCGTGCAGGTCAACGGCGATGTCGCCAAGGCCTCACGCGAGGTCAAGGTGGGCGACACCGTGACGATGCGGCTCGGCAGCGTGTCGCGCGTGGTGTGGGTGCGTGGCATCAGCGGCCAGCGCGGCCCGGCCCCGGTGGCGCAGAAGCTCTACGAAGAAACGCCCGACAGCCTGGCGGCGCTTGCCGCGGCCCGCGAACAGCGCCGGCTCGGCAGCGAGCCGGCACTGAGCATCGAGCAGGGCCGTCCCACCAAGCGCGACCGGCGCGAGCTCGACGGCGCCCGGCGCGCCGACTGGGACAGCCGCTGGAGCGCCTCGATCGCACCCGACGACGACGAATAAAGGAACCCTCGCCCATGGCCAGCTTCAGGAAGTACCGCGTCGGCAGCAAGTTCAGGCTGGGCGCCATCGATCCCRCCGCCACGCCCTTTCTCGACGGCAACGAGGCGGACCAGCGCGCGCAGCTCGACACACTGGCGATCGAGCTCGACCGGCTGCAGAACCTGCTGCACGCCGAGGGCCGGCGCAAGCTGCTGCTGGTGCTGCAGGGCCTAGATACCAGCGGCAAAGACGGCACCATTCGGTGGGTCTTCGCGCGCACCTCGCCGCTCGGCGTCAAGGTGACCGCCTTCAAGGCCCCGACCGAGAACGAGAGCGCACACGACTTCCTCTGGCGCTGCCATGCGGTGGTGCCACGAGCCGGCGAGATCACGGTCTGGAACCGCAGCCACTACGAGGACGTGCTGGTGCCAGTGGTCGGCGGCAGCATCGACCGCAACGAGACCCGGCGGCGCTATGCGCGGATCAATGATTTCGAGCGGCTCCTCACGGAAACCGGCACCGTGGTCGTGAAGTGCATGCTGCACATCAGCAAGGACGAGCAGCGCATGCGCCTGCAGGCCCGGGTCGACGACCTCGACAAGCAATGGAAGTTCTCGCTGGGCGACCTCGAGGTCCGCAAGCAGTGGGATGCCTACCAGGCCGCCTACGAAAAAGCGCTGGTCGCCACGTCGACCGACGACGCGCCCTGGCATGTCATCCCGGCCGACAACAAGCATCACCGCAATCTGATGATCGCCAGACTGCTGGTGAAGACGCTCAAGGGGATGAAGCTGCGCGTGCCGCCCGCCGATCCGGCCCTGACGGGGCTGGTGGTCGAATAGCGGGCTGTGTGAGTGGGGGCGGACTCACGCCAAGGGCATCCCCGCACGTCCCCGTTCCGAATCTCGCGCGCGATCTGAGCGGACTCAGAACTTCGGCACGATGCCGTAGGCGATGATCGCCAGGAAGCCGACGATGCCGACCATCATCAGCACCGGGCCCCACTTGCGCTCCCGCCAGGCGAAGCCGACGGTCATGATGGCCGCGAAGGTGACGGCGACGACGGAAGCGAGTTCCAGGGTGAATTCGGGCATGGCCGGATGGTACCCGGCGTCCCGCCGCTGTCCGGGACGCCAGGACGCCGGCACTGCCGTGGCTTTCTCGGTGTTTGGCAACACCTACCGGCCATCCCACCGGCCCAAAGGGCTCCGCGGCCGCCAGAGCAGTTCATCCCCAAACCGAAGGTGTCGGGGCGAACGGCGATGGCATAGAGTGAATCGCATGAAGCCGCATCGCAAGGGCTATCGCCTCCCCGTCGCTCTCAGCGCACTCGCGCTTGTTGCATGTGCCGGCATCACTGAGGCGCAAGTAAGGGGCGAGGTCGCACCTGATCCGCCACCTGCCGGAAGGGCGGGCGCGCCGCAAGGAAGGAGCGAGGGCACACCCAATCTGCCCCCTCCCCGACGGGCTGGCGGCAGAGAGGCTGCAGCCGAAGGCGCCGCGGTCGGGCTCGGGATCGGGCTCGCGCTCGGTGCGCTGGCGAGGGGTGCGGGCGCCGCACCACAGGCGACCCAGGGCGACGAGACCCTCAGGGAGTCCAATCGATCGCTGAACGCACAGAACCAGCAGTTGCGCCAAACCATTGAGACGCTGAATGCACAGATGCTGCAATTGCGCCGAACCATCGAGGCGCTGAATGCGCGGATCGTCGCGCTCGGGGCTGCCGATGCTGCGGCGAGCTCCGCGAAGCAAAGAGAGCAGGCACAGAGCGTCAAGGCCGAAAGAGACGCGAATCAACTGCAAGCTGCTAATCGGGTTATGCAAAGCCAGATCAGCGACCTCTCGAAGGAGATCGAAACGCTCCGAGCGCAAGTCGCAACTGCGACGACCCGACTCAACGAAGCAACTCAAGCACTCGCGCAGTCGAAGATTGATTACGCGAACACAGTGCAGGCCATTGAAACCGCCAACCAACGCATCGCGGACCGAGATCGAGAGGCACAAAGGCAGCGCAACGAGCTGGCGGCAACAACCACTCGCGCTCGGCAGATTGAAGAACAGACGCGGCGCCTGCAGATCGCGCTCGCGAYTGCGCAGCGTGAGCGCTGGTCATGGGCGGCCCTGTTCGCGATGCTTGGCGCTGGTCTCGCAGCGGCGGCCGTTAGACTGTGGTGGCCCAAGTCGATCCACG
>NZ_JBFUIU010000777.1:0-4108 GCF_056401695.1 Variovorax sp. P4_D9 | reverse complement strand
GGTCTAGAGGGCTCCAACAACCGCGGCGGCGCGGTGCGGCTGACCCGCGGGTGACGGCCGATTTCGGTGGACCAAAGGACCTCGAGCGAAGCAACTTGCATACGAGGTCGCCGTGGCCGTCCTGCGCGAGACCGCCTGACAGCGGCTCTCGGCCAGAACCCGACATTGATGGAGTCCTCCTGGTGCAGGTGGAAACAGAGCAAGTTTCGGCAGATGACGTTGCTGTCTATCGAGGGGCTACGGGTTGCCCAGTCGCAAGGGTGCGTCCGACGCTGATGACAATGGCGAAGCTGCTCCGACAGCAGAACAGGCGGCTTGCAACGAATGTGCGTGCGGTACCAGCGCGGCCAGCTGCCGCAGCGGTCCAACGCGTCGTCAGCCCCGCAATTCGTCGAGCAGCGCCTTGGATTCCACAAGATCCAGTGTCTCGAAACCCTCGGTGAAGGCAGCGTATATAGGGGCAAGCAGGTCCGCTGCCCGGTGCCTTTCCCCGCGTTCGGCCCACAGAGCCGCGAGGTCTCGCGCCGCGCGCAACTGAAGCGACGGCGCCTCTTGCTGACTGGCAATCTCCAGCGCACGGCGCAGGTCTGCTTCGACAGCGTCGCGCTCGCGTGCATCGGCGCGCAACAGCAGCGCCGCCCGCGAGCGGTAGAGCTCGGCAGCGAGGGCCAGGTCACGGCCATGCTCCAAGGCAGCAAACGCCGCGGCGATGCTCGCGTTGGCCTCGTCGTGCCGGCCAGCGCGCGAGTAAGCGTCGGCCGCGATACTGCGGTGCAGCGGTTCGAGCCGGCCGGCTCCAATCTCGCGAGCCTCGTGCAGACCCGCCTCGATTTCGTCGAGACCCGGCGCCTTACCAAGTTGTGAAAGAGCCCAACCGAGATGAATCTGAGCCCAGGCATGCCAAAGTGCCATCGATCTTTCTTCTGCAAGTAGCAAGGCCTCGCGTGCGATGCTTTCGACCCGGACCGGCTGACGCAGCCAGATGTGTAAAAGATTGATCCCGTAGCACAACGCGATACCGGTCGTGTTGGCGTGGTTGACCTGCCGAGTCCATCGCAGATTGTCTTCGCTCGTTCGAGCAGCCTGATCGGGAAACCCCAGATGCCAGAGGATCCAGGTTTCGTAGTTCGTTGCCGAGGCGCGCGGATCATGGCCGAATAGACTGGCCAGATCGCAATGCGCAACCGGATCGTAGGTGTCGAGCGACTTCCTGGCGAGCACGAGTGACTCTCTGAAGCGACCTTCGTGGAAGCGCTCCAGAGCGAGCATGCGCAGTCCGACAAGGCGCAGCCCGCTCTCGGCCTGCGCCTCGGCAAGCACACGATATCGCTTCGCGATCTCGCCAGAGCCCGTGCCCTTGACATAGAGGTAGATCCATTGCCCGTACATCGCCGGCAGTTGCAACGACGCGTCTCCGATCCCGTCGGCCAGGACCAGCGCATGCTCGAAGGCGTGCAGCGTCGCCGACGCCTGATAGCCCTGGTTTGCGATCAACGCCTGTCTTAGCTGCAACCACAGACCCAGCTCGCGTCTCTTCCATTGCTGTGCCTCGCCCATAGAGCGGCAGAGCCGAACGGCATTCTCCAGATTCGCGATGGCCTCCTTGAAGGCGGGTCGCGCCAGTGCCTGCGTGCCGGCCTGCGCCCAGTAGTCGAGCGCCCGTTCGGTGAGGCCGGCCGACTCGGCATGCTGCGCTTTCACCTCGGCGGCCGCATCGCCCCGGCCCTCCAGCACATCGAGCAATCGGATGTGCAACGAGGTCCGCTTGGCCTTGAGCAGGCTCTCGTAGGCGGCATCACGAACCAAGGCATGCTTGAAGAGATAGGTGGCCTCCGGCGGTGTGCCACGGCGAAAGATCAGCTCGGCTTCCACCAGCTGACGCATGGCACTGGCGAGTTCGTCCGCGGGCTTGTCCGAAAGTGCGGCGATGGTTCGGTGGTCGAAGCTGCGGCCGATCACCGCGGCGGTTTGGGCCACCTCCTTCACCGGCTGCAGCCGATCGAGCCGCGCCATCAACGAGTCGTGCAGCGTGGTAGGAATGGCGAGCGCGCTGAGCGGCCCCTGGAGGTGGTAGGCATTCCCGTCCTCTCGCAGCACCCCCGACTCGATGACCGCCTTGGTCATTTCCTCGACAAAAAGCGGAACGCCGTCTGTCTTGGCGGTAATCTCGTCGAGCAGGACCTCGGGAAGGCGCTTGCCACGCGCGATGCGGGTGATGATCGCCTGCGTTGCGGCGCGGTCGAGCCGGTTCAGCGTCAGCCGCGTCACCACCGGATGACTTCCGAAGGATGCGACGAAGCTCGGGCGTGAAATGATCAGCGTGAGCACGCGCGTTCCCTGTACGCGATCGAGCGCCAACTCGATCATCTCCAGCGTCGTCGGGTCGATCCATTGCGCGTCTTCAACCACCCAGAGCACAGGTTTGCGGCTGGCCAGACCGGTGAGTTGGTCGATGAGGGCCGCGAGCGTGCGATTGCGGCGCTGCTGCGGTGTCAGCGTGCTTGCGCCGTAACGCGAGGCCGGATCGAGCCCCAACAACATGGCGATCAGCGGCGCAACCTCACTGACGTCATCGGAGGCCGTGGCCAGCAGTGCCTCCAGTCGCTCCAGGCGCCGGTCCGCAGTGTCGTCTTCGGTGAATCCGGCCGCGTGAGTGATCTGCTGGATGGTGGGATAGAGCGCGGAGTCCGCGTGATAGGGCGAGCATTGGTAGCGCAGCAGAAAGTGCGGCTCGGCGAGCGCTGCTTCGATCACGGCTTCCGTGATGCGCGACTTGCCGACGCCGGCTTCGCCACTGAGCAGTACCACCTGGCCTTCGCCAGCCTTGGCCTGCCGCCAGCGCTCGACCAGCAATGCGAGTTCCTTATCGCGGCCGACGATCGGCGTGACTTCGCCCTCGTGTTGGGCCGCGAACCGGCTTTCAAGTGCGCGCTCTCCGACCACCGCAAAGACGGTCGCAGGCTCGGTGATCCCCTTGAAAGTCTGTGCCCCCAGATCGCGCAGCACGAACAGATTGCCGGCGAGGTGGCGCGTCGCATCTGCGATGACAACCATGCCGGGCGCTGCAATAGCCTGCAGCCGCGCCGCGAAATTGGGTGTTTCGCCCACGACCGCGTGGCGCAGTCCCGATCCTTCGCCGATGAGGTCACCAACGACGACCATGCCGGTGGCGATGCCGATCCGCGTCTGCAGGTTCCTGGCGGCCGGCGTCATCAGCCGCGAAGCCGCGGCCGTGACGGCCAAGCCGGCGCGCACTGCACGCTCGGCGTCGTCTTCATGCGCTCGCGGCCAGCCGAAATAGGCGAGCATGCCGTCGCCGAGGAATTGCGCGATGTGGCCCTCGAAGCGAGAGATCTCCCCGGCAACCGTGTTTTGATACGTGCGGATCAGCTCACGCATGTCTTCCGGATCGAGCTGGGTCGAGAGTGCGGTGGAGCCCACGAGGTCGACGAACATCACGGTGAGGTGGCGGCGCTCGGCGGCCGAGCCGCGGGCGTCTGCAACACGTCCGGGCGAGACGGCTCCAGGTGTCGCCGATTCAGGCGGACGGCCGAGGGCCGCAATGGCCTCCAGTAATCTCTTGCGATGACCGAGCGAGACGACGCCCAGCTCCTTGAGATCGTCGCCACTCAGTTGGTGAATCAGCGTGTCATCGATGTCGTTGGACCGAAACAGCTCGGCATACTGGCTCAAACCGATCCCTCGCAGCCAGGTGGGGATGTCCAAGATCGTTCTCCCGGGGTTTGGTTGCCGGATGGCGCATCAGCCGTGTGATGGGCGCTCGGGCCGCCAGGCTCAGGTGGTCCGGATCGACGCAAGAGTGTGCGCCGTTCGGCCGAAAACGCAATCGCCCGCCGGTGCATCGGCGCGGGTTTCGCGCTCCAGCGCCACACGGGCCGCGCGCTCGTGTGCCCGCACCGACCCCGTCATAGGATGATCGCGAGAACGCGCCCGGAGAGCGGCGAATGACGGCAGTGGGCCCATAGGAGCCTCTAGACACGAATGACCCGAGTCGGCAAAGCTGACGTTCAGGAGCGGGCCTGGCTCGCGTTATGCTGCCTGCAGCATCGTCTCCTCGAAGGAGGCCAGCGGCTTGATGAATGGCGCG
>NZ_JBFUIU010000776.1:0-4109 GCF_056401695.1 Variovorax sp. P4_D9 | reverse complement strand
GCCTCAGCGCATGACATGGAGATGGTTCGTTTGATCGAGAGAAATCTGACTGACCCGAGGCCGGAAGTGAAAAGACCACCCGGAGGTGGTCTTTTCGCCCTAAGCGAATGCCAACTGAATGATGACGCGAAGGGATTGTGGGTTCATTTTAGCGATTCATTGAGCGGCCACATGCCGATGACGACCTCGCGACCTGAAGCGGAAATCGTAGGCTGCGGCCGGTCGACACCCGGCGTCGCCGCGGAACGCGAACCGGTGGATGGGCGTCGGGGACGCGAGTGGTGCTGGAGGCTCAGCGTTGGCTCGAGAGGAAGTCGTTCCGCTCCCCTTTCCTGGCCGACTGCAGCGTCTATGAGACTCGGCCAATGGACGGCAGGGTCCTCCTCAATCTGGACAACGACGATATCCTGTGCCGCTGGGCGCCAGCCGTGCAGACCCCGATTCCCATGCGGCCACCGGCCAGTTCCAGGCGAAGTTTCTGATGGCGCAGCCCAAGGCCGAGCTGGCCGACATCCGCGACTTCTAAAAGCTGCCGTCCAACTCGCGCTGCAGGAGCATCGCGCTGCCGGGCAACCCAGACGGCAAGCCCGGCCACCGACGAGCTTGAGATCCGTTCAATTGTTTGCTAACAAATAAGTGAGCACTCGCTAAATCGGTGCTGGATGGCCCACCGCGGACCGAGTCGAAGCGTGGAAGGTCGAATCCAAGCTACATGCCCGCGACGCCCTGTGYGAGCGCGAAATCGAGCAACACCCTGTCGGACGGTTCTTCCGGCCAGGTGATCTGCGCGAGCCACCGATGAAACGTGGTCGCCGCGATCCGACTGCCCGGACCGTCGCGCCGCCACGCACGCGCGATCGGAGCGGCCATCACTTCCAGCCGATCAATCTCGAACCGGGAGCGCATCTCGGACTGCATGGCTTCGGGCATTTCGAGGTAAAGGGCCTTGGCCTTCTGCATCCGGTCGTGATCCCACAGTTCGCGTATCCGGTGCATGCGCTCTCCCCCCGTCAGCGCGGTTGCGGGCCGCGCTGACGGGGGCGGTGGCAAGGCCGCAGGGGGGACTGGTCCCTTGACGCCCGCGTAGCCCTTCTTGAGGGCATCCTTGAAATACGCGGCCGGCGACTTGAGGGCCGGCAACGCCTGGCTGCGCAGGCGCTGCTCGACGTGCTCCAGTGTGCCGCGCAGCTGGCCCTCGTCGGTGCTCGCGTACAGATCCTGCGCCTCGTCCTGCTTCATGCCGAGCGCGATCAGCTTGCCGACCAGTTCCAGGTCGAAGACATTCCGGCTCGGATCGTCAGCCGCGCCCAGGCGCTGCTGGACCTTCGGCACCACCCTGAACTGGATCTCCTCGATGCGTCGGCCGCGCTTGTGCTCGATCAGTTCCAGGCTGAAGTCCTCGCACAGAGCCTCGATTTCCGCCAGCGCCTTGCTGATCACGTCGCGCTTGAGAAACCGGTAATCGACCTCGGTGATGTCACTGCGCCCGGTCAGCACCGCCGCCCACCACAGCACATCCTCGCGCATTGACAGCCGGCTGGGCGAGGTGAGGTAGCGCGCACCGATCTCGTACAGCACGGCGGCCGGATAGCTGCGCATCTGTCCGCTGATCTCGAGCAGCACGCGGGTGTACTGGTGGGGTTTGACCAGGCGCTCCCGGATTTCTTCCGGATAGCGCCAGGTGATCATGCAGGGCCGCCCCCTGCCCTGCTCTTCGATGGTCACGGTGCCGAGCAGTTGCGAGGACACCCAGCGCTTCAATCCGCTTCCGCTGGTCGACCATTCGATCGTCGTCGCTTGCATGTCGCGCAGGTGAGATTTGAGGAGTTCGGTGTTGTTCGAGTTGAACCGCGCATCGCCGATCAACTCGCTGAGCGCCAGCTTGTAGACGGGCTCGTCCACGCCTTGCCGCTGCGAGTGGTACAGCAGCGCGTTGTAGATGCGTCGCGACAGTAGCGTCAGCCGGCCACGTTTGGGACGAATGGCGATGGCCTCGTTGGCCTTGGCGACGCTTTGGTCTTCCGGAACCACCGGGGGCTTGGGCGGTGGCCGCGGAAACTCGCCCTCTTCCATGGGTTCTTTCGGGGGTTCAACTCGTTTCACATCATGCATGCTCTTTGTGAATTGGTCAATTCACATAAGCGACTTGAGCGACTTGAATCATTGAAACCAAACACTTGGGGAATTGAAGAGTTGACGGTGAGGTTTTCGCAATCGCGACAATGACTTACGCGCTGGATTGTGAGTACGGCTGGGATTGAACGTGAGAACGGTTGGGGTTTGAAGTGAGGTTGAATGGGATTCTGGACCGCCGGATGTGTGTCCCGATGGGGTTTGACGTGAGTGGACAAGGGGTTGTGTGCCCTGGAAGTGGGTATTGCGCCTCCGCCAAGGCACCTTGAGGCCCAAAAAGCAGCAAACGGCCTGTTCAACCCCCTTCGGGCATGGCGTTTGGGAGCGGCCGGATGGCCAAGATCCGTCCGGTTGCCCAATCACTCTCACACTTCGCGCGTCCAAAAAACACAGGTCTCTGGCAAATCTTGTTCATTCTACGGATTCCCATAGAATGGCCGGATTCCGTCGAATAAGGCCCTTCAAAATGGCATTGCCCGCTCCCGCCGTGGCTGGAAACCAGGTTTCCACACCCCCTCTCATTGCTCCGGCGCCCTCCCCCGTCCGGGCGCGCATCGACATGCCGCGCATCGCCGCCCTGGCGACCCGCGCCGGCTCCATGGTCGAGCAGATACGCGGCCGGCTGTTGGCACCGGAGGCCAGAAAGATCGCACCGACTTACTCTACCGCGCAACTGGCGGCCCTGTGCGGCGTTGACAAGGCGCACGTGGCCTATCGCATCACGAAGGAGGATCTGCCGTCGGGCCGGCTGACCCCTGCCGGGGGCAAGCGCATCTTCGAGTTGAGCGAGTTGCGCTCGTGGACCCGCACCTACCGCGCCGACAAGATGCGCCCCGCCGCCAGGAAGGCTTTCACCATTGCGGTGGGGAACTTCAAGGGTGGCGTCGCCAAGACCACCACCGCGATGGTCCTGGCGCAGGGACTGAGCCTGCGAGGCCATCGTGTGCTGGCCATCGACACCGACCCGCAGGGATCCCTGACGACCCTGCATGGCCTGCTTCCCGAAGCCGAGATCAGCGAGGACATGACGATTGCGCCGCTGTGCGATGGGACCGAATCGGACATCCGCTATGCGATCCGCTCGACCTACTGGGACGGCCTGGATCTCGTGGCCGCGGCCCCGTTCCTTTTCTCGGCGGAGTTCGCTCTGCCGGCGCGCCAGATGCAGGAACCCGGCGCCAAATTCTGGGACGTGCTGAACATCGGCCTCGAGAGCGTACGCGATCTCTATGACGTGATCGTGATCGACACCCCGCCCTCGCTGTCGTACGTCACCATCAATGCGCTCTGGGCAGCGAACGGCATCATCGTTCCGGTGCCGCCCTCAGGCCTGGACTTCGCGTCCTCGGCGCAGTTCTGGTCGCTGCTGGCCGACCTGGGCGGCAACCTCGATGCACAAAGCGGCGATCGCGCGGGCAAGGATTTCGACTTTCTGCATGTGCTACTCAGCCGGGTGGATCCGAGCGACCCGGCCACGCCAGCGGTTCGACAGTGGATCCAGGCCACCTATGGTGAATACACCCTGCCGGTAGAGATTCCAAAGACCAGCGTGACCAGCAACAAGGCGGCCGAGTTTGCGACGGTCTATGACGTGCAGAAGTACGAGGGTGCCGCCAAGACCTACAAGCGCGCCGCCGACGCCTACGACTCGTTCGTGGAATTGGTCGAGCAGTCGGTGGTCAGCGCCTGGCAGGACAAGGCCCAAGTGCAATGAGCGGCGAACCTGGCGCACTGGGCGAGACCGTGACCTTCGGTGGAAACCAGGTTTCCACGGCGCACGCAATGCCGGCGCAACGGCATGGATTCGGCCGCGGTGTGCGGAATTGCGCGCCACGTTCCGGCACCATGCGGGCGGCCACGGGGGAGGGCGCCGCCGCAGTTAGAAACTGCCCGAAGTCACCCCGGTTCGCAGGGGATCGCACCACCGGTGGAAACCTGGTTTCCACAGTGACGCATGCGCCCCGAGGGTGGAAACC
>NZ_JBFUIU010000775.1:0-4110 GCF_056401695.1 Variovorax sp. P4_D9 | reverse complement strand
GATCACAACCTTGCTGGCTCAGGCGGCCGAGCTGGCAATCCGTGAGGAGGCTGAATCCATCAGTCCCGGGCTGCTCGATCGGGCGGCCGAGGCAGGGGTCTTCAAGCTTTCCGTCGAGCAAGAGCCCGACGAAGCCGATGCGTGACGCAGCCGAAGGCCGCCTCCGCCAGGCAGCTGACACATTGAAAGGATCATCAGTGCCAATTGAAAGAACAAAAGTGACAGATTGAAGGGAAACCGACACGTGTTGAGCTTGCCGTGGAGCTTCTTGGTAATGCGAGTCCCGAAGACCTCAGAGATCTTGTCGGCTGTCAGCAGCCACAGCCCCAATTCGCAGCTGCGCTGGAAGATTCGGTGGATCGGGAAGTTGCGCTTGAAGATGAAATTTCGACAGTATTCGATTTGGTTGATCGCGTAGAAGCGGCGCAGGCTGATGCGCTCGCGCTCCTTGTTCGAGAACTTCGGCCCCAAGAGCAGCGTCCAGTAATCCAGCCGCTCGCGGATGAGCACGGGATTGAGCCGGTCAGCCGCCGCCTGCAACGCAACCGGATCGTCAACCGCGAGGAACGCGTTGTCGGTCTTGCGAAAGCCGACGCCGGTGCGGTTGAGTTCCTGCTCGATGAACGAGTGCCCGTTGAGGTAATAGGTGGTCTGGAACGGACAGAACGAGGCCACGCGCATAGCGATGGGTCCCAGGACTTCGTCGCGAATGTAGAAGTAGTAGTGCGTGAAGCGACTGCGCTGCGGCGCCAGGATGCGGTGATTCGGGTCGCGGGTCGGATACCTCGGCACCGTGCAACGGAAGGTGCGGCCCTCCTCCATGCTCTTGAAGATGAAGTACACGCCGTAACGCCGGGCTCGGACCATCGAGCGCAGGTAGCGGTCAACGTATTCGTCCTTGCGCACCCCCTTCTCGGCCCACTCGACGGGGAGGTCATGATTGCGGGCAATGGCCTCGACCCAATCGCGGTACTCCCCGGTGCGCCGGCTCAGCACCTCCTTGTCGACGACCTTCACGCCCACGACGTCGCGGAAGAAGTAGACCACCTGCTCGGGTCGCGTCAGCGCGCTCAAGTAGCCGTGGATGACAATGCGGTCGAAGCAGTGATATACAAACACCAGCAGGCTGCCGAACAGCTTGTTGAAGAGTTCCATCTGTCCTCTCCTCGTCGGGTGTGTTCCGAAAGGACGACCGTCGGCCGCAGGGCACTTGCACAAGGATTGCGCCATGATGCGAGGCAAGGCTCAGYCCCAGTCAGCCAGCCAGAGGCAAACACGCGAGAGTTTGAACCTGGCCAAGGAGGTTCGCACGATCCAGCGGCGTGCAGCCGATCAAGACGGGCGCATCGTCAGCATCGGCCCGCTGGTGTTCTTCTCCACCAGGACGGGCGATGCCTGGATGCTGGAGCCCGAAGACCACCTCGCCGTCAGGCTTGCCCGCGCTGGTGATGCGCTGCCTGTTCTCATCGAAGAGACCGACGACCGATTCGCCATCGGCTGGCAAGGCCGCTTCCACTTCGACGGCGACACATTCGTCTACGAGGACAACGCCTCAGGCCGTGTCAGTGCAATCAGCGGCTACCCGGTCAAGCAACTCCTGCGCGCCATCGGCGCAGCCYGATCATCGACGACCGCCGCTGCGGTATTCCAAATTTCAAATATCTTTGGCTAGCTCTTCGCTGTGCCTGCGCCGGGTGTCCTTGCCCGAAGTGACTCGTTTGTCCATATGTGCACGTACCGGTTAAATGCACACATCCAAGCGTGAGCATGATCAAGCGATCCTGCACATGCCCGCGCGGTCCCGCCAGACGGTCTTGAGGCCACGCTTACCAAGACGATCCGAATTTGTTCATTACTGAGGTGGTGTACCTGAGTACAGCAGCGCCCCTGGAACATCCAGTCGCGCCTTCATGATCGTGCCGTGGGTTGAGTCCGTGACGAACAACGTCGAACGATCCGCGCCGCCGAAAGCGATGTTGGTGATCGACGCGCCTGCCGGCCCGCGCAGCACCACCACCGGTTCGGCACGCGCATTCAGCACCCACACGTAGCCCAATCCGGGGTTGGCCACCAGCACGCCGCCCTCCGTATCGACGGCCAGTCCATCCGGTCCACTGGGCCCGTAGGAGGTGAAGAACTGGCTGACCTTGGCCACGCTGCCGTCGGCCAGGAGGGGAACACGCCAGACGCAATTGCCGCGCGTTACCGCCAGGTACAGCACCTTGCCGTCGGGCGAAAGCGCGACGCCATTTGGACTAGGCACGTTCGACAGCAGCAGGTCGAGCTGCCCGTCAGGGCGCAGCCGGTACAGGCGTCCCGTGGGGTCATGCAGGCCGGTCTGTCCCTGGTCGGTGAAGTAGATGCTGCCCTTCGCATCGATGACCAGATCATTGACGCCTTTGAAGCGTTCGCTGTTGCGGCGCTGCAGATGTGGCGTGACCGCACCGGTCGCCACGTCGATGCGCATGAGCCCGTTCTTGTAGTCGGTAACCAGCAGCGTGCGCGCGTCGAGAAACTTCATGCCGTTTGGCTCGCCGTCGTATTCCGCCACCTGTGACCAATGGCCCGCGGGGTCGATGCGAAAAATGCGTCCGAACGGAATGTCGGCCACGTAGAGGTTGCCCAGATCATCGAACACCGGGCCTTCGAGGAAGGAGTCGGTGGGCTGGCCGCCGCGGTTGGCATCGGCCCACACGGAGGACTCGCGCCGGCGGAACGCGTCCGGCATGCGCGTGAACAGCTCCAGATCCCGGACCTGCGGCGGCTGAAGAAGGAACAAGGCGACCTCCCGAGAGTTACTGCTTGTCGAATGAGGCGTTGGCGGCGATCTTGCCCCACAGCACGTTGCTGTCGGTCAGCATCTTCGCAAAAGCAGCTGCGTCTGCCATGCGCGGCTCGGCGCCCAGCCCTTCCGCAAACGCCTTCATGTCTGGCGTGGCCATGGCCTTCGCGATCTCCTGCTGAAGTCGCGCGAGCACCGGCGCGGGTGTGCCCTTCGGTGCCCAGAGACCGGTCCAGTTGACGACGCTGAAATCCTTCACGCCGGCTTCAGCGAAAGTGGGCACGGCAGGCAGGGCCACCAGCCGCTTGTCGCCGCTCACGGCCAGGATGCGCAGCCTCCCGCCCTTGACGTTGCCCATGACGCCCGGTGTCGACGAGAACTGCATGTCGATGGTGTTCGACAGCACGGCCTGGGTCGCCTCGCCGGCGCCCTTGAAAGGCACGTGCATCAGCTTCGTGCCGCTGGCCACGCCGAATGCCTCCGCGGTGAAGTGCGGCGTGGTGCCGGCACCGCCCGTGCCATAGGTCAGCTTGCCCGGGGCCGCCTTCGCAGCTGCGAGAAATTCAGGCAGGGTCTTGTACCGCGAGTCGGTATTGACCACCATGGCCATCGGCGCGAACACATATGCGCTGACCGGCATCAGATCCTTGTCGTAGTCAAAGGGCAGCTTCTTGAAGATGAACGGCAGCAGCGAGTAAGTCGTGTCATTGGCCATCAACGTGTAGCCATCAGCTTCGGCGCGGGCCACGGCACTGGCACCGATGGTGCCCGTGCCGCCGGGCTTGTTGTCGATGATGACGCTCTGGCCCATCTGTTCAGTGAGCTTCTGTGCCATCTTGCGCGTGACCACGTCCACCGCGCCGCCGGGCGGGTACGGAACGATGATCTTGATCGGCTTGTTCGGGTAGGCGGCCTGTGCATTTGTACCGAGGGGCATTGCTGCGACGAGCACAGCGAGGGCTCCGAACGAGATCATCGAGGTCAGGCTGGAGTGAGAGGTCTTCTTGGTCATGGGTGTCTCCTGTCGTGTCAGTTCGGCGGCTTCAGGCTGCGGCAGTGGCCTGTCTGCCAAGCACTTCGAGCGCGTTGCGGGCTGCGGCGACGCCCATGTTCACGTAGGCGTCGCTGGTGACCCCGCCGATGTGCGGACTCAGCACCAAGCCGCTCTCGCCCTGGAACGGGTGGCCCGCCGTCATCGGCTCGACGGCAAAGCTGTCGAGCCCGGCGCTCATCACCTGGCCCAATCGAACAGCGGCCAACAGCGCGTCCTCGTTGATGAGGCCACCGCGGGCCGTGTTGACGACGATTACCCCGCGCTTGCACTGCAC
>NZ_JBFUIU010000774.1:0-4744 GCF_056401695.1 Variovorax sp. P4_D9 | reverse complement strand
CACCCACGCGGAAGCATTCACGTATTTGAAGGAAGTGGAACAACTCGTGCGTGCGAATCGTGTTCGACCGGGCGTGACACAAAGAGTGGGAGTGCTGGCACCGGGGCTCACCGCTTAGCCCCAGCGCTGAACGAGCGCTGCTTGGTAGCAGCCCGCAACGCGAGGCGAGGCGAAGGACGAAGTGGTCGATTGGTTGGCGTTCTACAACCATAGGATTGCACTCGACGCTGGGCCATGTCAGTCCCATGACGTTTGAGCAGCGCTGGATCGCGGCCCAGCAGCAAGACAGGAAGTCCGCATAATCGGCAGCCTATGGAGTGCGGGCAACAGGGCAAGGTCAAAGACCGCGCTTGATCTCTACGGCGCCGATCCGGCTGCGAAGCCAGTGATCAACTCGTACTCGCACAGCAGCTTGCTTGTCGTGTCATATCGTGTCGAAAACAATCGAATCACAATTATGTAAAACGCCGCGGCGTGCGCTGGCGCTGCCGCACGAGGACAGTCGGCGATGCCATCTTAGCGATATGAGCACCTGCTGTGCAGCGAAGGCAGTCATTGATCTGGCACACGCCGAATGACTCTATCAAGGCCCGAAACCGCGCTCAAGCGCATCGGCAGCTCCAGCAACCGCGGCACGCTGATCCGCTTCTGGCCGGACCTGACCATCTTCAAGGCAGAGGAAGGCGAGGGTGAGCTGACCTACGAGCACAGCATCATCACGCAGTCGCTTTCCACGCGCGCCCACCTGAACCCCGGCCTGCAGATCACCTATACCGACGAACGCACGGGCCTCGCGTCTGAATGGAAGGCCGATTGGTTCGCGGAGATCCTCGACGTGGTGAGCACGAACCACAATCCGCCGATCCTCCAGACCCTCTCTTCGGATCAGAAGATCGCCACGAAGGAGGGCGAGGTCGAAGTGAACTTGCCTTGCCTTCCGCGTCCACGCCGAATGCACCATCGTCTCGTTCGCCAACGGTGTGACCACCCTGAATGGCGGTAGTCACGACGCGGGCTTCCGCTCGGCACTACTTCGGCGTATAAGAACTAAGCGGAAGCCCATGGTTTCGCTGGCTCGGTAGTAGAGCGTTCTGCGTGGCAGTTCAATCACTTGGCACCCCCCTCGGATGAAGCAGGCTTCGGGCCGGTGATGATGGAGAAGCTCTCGCGACCAGCTCAAGTTCCATCGTGAGTTGTCCAACCTGACGTTCCAAGGCTGCGATCTTGGCTTCGTAGTCGACCATGACAGCTGCTTCCGCCTCCTCGCTGCTGAGCTCTCCGCGATCGAACTGCGTCAGCCAAATCTGGATCAAGGTTGGCTGGCAAGGCGTACTTCTTCTGCGTGTCGCGGGGAGCGCTGGGCCTTCATAGATTATGTGCATCCTCTCGATGCCCGGTTCGACCAGAGTATGGGCGGGATCACGGCGACCACTTTCTTCAATCCGTACCGGTCCGGAGCAAGCGCTGTAGCAAATACCGTCAGGCCCGGATGACGGCCGCGGGCACCGGCGCGCCGGCTTCGTTCAGGTCGAAGGCGTAGGCTTCCTTCATCTTCACGTTGCCGCTGTCGGTGTAGACCAGGAGTCGCTTGCCGTCGGTGCGCGTCTTGACGATGCCGAATGCGGCCCGACTGAAGCCAAAGAAGTCGCCGCGCGTGGCAGCCAGCGCCGGGTTGGCGGGCCGGACCCATCCTTCCATCTGGAAGAACGCGACCAGTTCTGTGACAAACACCAGCGGGTCGTCGACGCGCGAGTGTCGACCAAGTGCGCCCATCAGCGTGGCGCGCGGGTGGATGTACTCCTTGCGCGCACTTTCATCGCCGCTGGAGACGATGCTGACGATCGGCTCCACCGCTTTGATGAAAGCACCCGAGAAATCCGCGGAGCCGTGATGCGGAACTTTGAAAACGTCGGAACGGAGGGCAAGGTGGCCGGCTGCTTGCTCGGTTACAAGATGGCGGCTCRCCTCGTCGTTGAGGTCGCCGCAGAACAGATAGCTGAAGCGGCCGTAGCGCAGGCGGAACACGACCGAGTGGCCGTTGATCGTGTGGGACGCGGACTTGCCTCCGAAGCCGTCGAGCCCGGTCCCCACGGAATCCTCGCCCGTGCGTGGTCCCTTGGGCGGTTCTCCGAGGAACTTCAGTCCCGGCTCCCCGTCCACATCCTTCGTCAGCGGCCCCAGGCACTGGATCTCAAGGTCATCGGTCTTGATGAAGTCGAAGGCGTCATCGTCACCGAACGACAGCCGGCGGAACTCGATCGGCGATCGCCCGTTGTAGTCGGCGAGTGCGGCTTTCCAGCTTTGGAATGGCCGATTCATTTCTTCATCGGGCACCGTCAGCAGGTCATCGACCAGGCCCGTCACGTACAGATCCGCACCCTTCTCGACGGTTGGCCCCAGCAGTTCGATGTCGGTCAACTTGCGCCCGTCTCGTGAACTGGGCCTCTTGACGATGCCGTTGTGGTAGACCCGCTTGGGTTCGATGAACAGCCGCTTGTGCAGGCTTGCGTTCCTTTCCGATGCGTGAATCTCCACCAGGCCCTCGAAGTGATCCGCGTCGCCGTGAGTGACGAGAATGCAGTCCACAACCTTAGGTTTGTCGAGGCTTGTGCCCCGGTACTTGCCGGCCAAATAGCGGGCGAACATCTGATTGTCACCGCCGTCGACCAGCATGACCTTGCCCGTTGGCGACTCTATGACGGCGCCGTCGCCCTGCTGGACGTCGACAAAGTTGACGCGGAGCACCGTGTTGTCCTCAATTTTCCGCACCAGGTCGCCGGGCTTGAGCCGAGATGCGCCAGTGGGTTTAATGAACCCGCGCTGCGCGATAGGCATAGTGCTGCCGTCGACTTGGGTGGCGAACGAAGTGAACTCCACTTCAATGTGCTGGGCGGTTACGCCAATGACGGAGATCTCATCTCCCCATGCCAGCGTCCTGAGGAGTGCCTTCCGGTTGTTGTCTTTCCACACATCTGCCAGATCCACTGCGATGACTGAACGATCTGCTGACATCGGGTGCCTCTCTTGTCCTGGGTTGAGTCCGTCCATCCATCAGATGCATGGACACCCCTACTACAAGGGAAGTCGGTCAAACAAGCCTCCTCAATGCTGAGGAGGATTGGCTCGCGCACGTCCTTGGGCGCGGCAAGGGGCGCCAGGTCGAACTCGCGGCTGCTTGAAGGCCGGATCATTGGCGCGACCGCCGAAGTTCAGGGGCTGCAAACCGCCCAGAAACGCCTTGCCGCGCTGGTGGTCGGTCGACAGCGCTTTTCGTACCTCGGACGCGAAGCTCTTGTGGGGCGCGTCCAGCACCTTGGTCAGCAGTCGGTCGGCTTCGAGGCACCGCGCCTGGAACGGCTTGGCGGCATGGCACAACACGTCCCGCTGGCCGGCGTCAACTATCTTGGGCGCGCCGGATCGCGGTAGGGACGCCCATTACTGGGCGCCCCCCGCACAGATCCGGACGTGCCCAATTAAGGCATCCGGCTCCTGCCGCGGGTGAATGATGGTCAGGCCACCCATCACGCGGATGAGTGCCCTGCCCATACACGGTCCAGCCCCTGTGACACGCTATCGCGGCTCTGAGTCCGTCGCGTGCGTGGTTGTCCCGTGTTCCCCTCGGCCCCCGCCCTTGGCTCCACCCCACTCCGCGGCCGGTCGCCCGAGCGCTTGCGATGGCGCGCTCGGATATGTTGCCTTCCGCAGCTTGGACAGCGTCGGCACCCAGGATCACAATTCTGTCGCGGCTCAATGGCTGGCCTATGCGTTCCCCTACCGACGCTTCGCCGACACCCTCGCGGATGCCTGCGCACGGCTCGGGGCCAATGCGGTTCGCTATTCCTTCATTGCGGTGGACTTTCACCACTTACTCCTTGCCGGTCTCCCGGCGCACCCAAGCTAATTGTCGCCAACCACCTGGGTGATCTCGAACTGTACAGGGCGCTGGGTCTTGTGCTGCAACACCACAGCGCGGGTTGCCACCTGGTCGCCGTGGCAGATGTCCCGGACCTTGAGGCTGACGAGGTCGCAGCCACGCAACTTGCTGTCAATTCCCAGGTTGAAAAGCGCGAGTTCGCGCACCCGGCTTTCCATTTGAAGGCGCACCCGAAGTGCCCATGTCCTTGATCTTGAAAGGTGCCTTCTGGCCCACGATCTTGCCCTAGTTCCATGGCTCGCGATGAGCGGCGCTGACGTTTGATTCCATGATGGACTCCTATCAGGTTGAGGGCCATCAACGATGCGCCGCCCGAGGTTCAATGCACTTCCCTTGGATCAGGCACCGCAAGCTGCCGCCCTGCGGCCATTTTCAGCGCCCTACGCCTTTCGGTGCGGGAGCTCGATCTGCTCCCCTTTGCAACCCAAAGGCGTCCGATGAAGGAGTGCGGTCCGGCTCGCACATCCGTCAGATGCGCGACACAATCGCGCGTCCCCATCGAGAAGTGCCGTGAATCTGCCAATCAACTATCAATTCGAGTACGTCGACGGCCAAGGTCGTCCTGGCTTTCCCAAACTGCTGATGGAATATCAGCGCGAGAGCGACATTGTTGCCTCATCGACTAGCCTGGATTTCCACGCACCACTATTTGGGTAACGCTGCTCGATAGGAGCAGACCGCTTCTGCGCCTGGCGCCGGAGTGGCCTGGGCCTTCAGCGTTAGCGGTTGGTGCGCCCATCCCATCATTTCGACGGCCCCCACGCGGGGCCGTCGGCGTTCTTGCATCGCTTGCGCCAGTCCTGCCAATCG
>NZ_JBFUIU010000773.1:0-4122 GCF_056401695.1 Variovorax sp. P4_D9 | reverse complement strand
CACCCCAATGTGCGCGAGATGCCGGACGACGGGGACCTGGTCGATCTTCTGGCGCACTTCGGCGATGCCGCCGCCTTGCAGCGGTTGCTGGTGGCCAATCCATCCCTCCTGTACGCATTCGACTGACCCGACTTCATTTTCACTTTACAAGGACAAGCATCATGGGCACGACACTGGGCATCATCGGTTACGGCGAGGTGGGCGGGATCTTCGGGCGAGACTTGCTGCCCAAGGAAGGCATCGACGCCATCTGGGTCTGGGATCTGAAATTCGACGGGTCGCCTGCAGGAGTGGCAGCCCGGGCCGCTGCAGAAGCTGACGGCATGCGCGTAGCGGACGGGATGGCCGATCTTTGCGCGCAGGCCGATCTTCTGATCTCGGCCGTCACCGCCTCCAATACGCTGGCAGTCGCTGAGGCGGCTGCGCCCCATGCGAAGGCCGGTGCACAATTCCTTGATCTCAACTCCGCCTCACCTGGCACAAAGGAGCGCGCGGCGAAGGCCATGGAAGCGGTCGGCGTCGGCTATGTCGAAGCTGGCGTCATGACTTCGGTTCCGCCCTATGGCATTGCGGTTCCCATTGTCCTGGGCGGTGCTGGGGCAGAGGCACTTGCCTTCAAGTTGGTGGCATGGGGAATGGACGCCCGGGCCGTGAGTGAAAAGCTCGGCGTGGCATCGGCCATCAAGATGAGCCGCAGCATCATGATCAAGGGCCTTGAGGCCCTGGTCATCGAGAGCTACACCACGGCGCGCCGGTATGGCGTCGAGGCGCATGTGCTGCCCACCTTGAAGGAGACTTTCCCCCAGATCGACTGGGAGCAGCAGGGCGCCTACTTCTTCAGCCGCGTCGTGCAGCATGGGAAACGCCGCGCCGAGGAAATGCGTGAGGCCGCGCGTACCGTTCAAGAGGCCGGCTTCGAGCCGCTCATGACTGCTGCCATTGCCAGCAAGCAGGATTGGGTGGCCCAACAGGCGCGAGACGGTGTATTCAAGGGCTTAAGTGCCAACAGTTCCTGGGAAGCGTACGCAGACCGCTTGATCGAGCAAGCCGCGCGCAGCGCCGAGCGATGATCGCCGACAAGCCTGTTTTCGAGGGCAGATGGCTCACGGAGCCAGACGATATGGCGCCGTTCCTGACCGACTGGCGTGGACGCTGGACGGGCCGTGCCCTCGCTGTGGCCCAGCCGTCGAACACCGCGGCCGTCGCAGCCGTGATGCAATGGTGTCACGCACGGCGGCTGCCGCTTGTACCGCAGGGCGGGAACACCGGACTGTCTGGCGGTGCAACGCCCRACGACAGCGGCCGTGCCGTCGTGTTGTCCACGGCGCGCTTGACGCGAATTCGAGCCGTCGACACGATCGGAGACACGATGACGGTGGAGGCCGGCTGCACCTTGCACCAGGTGCAGGAGGCCGCTCGCGCAGTCGGGAGGCTATTTCCACTCAGTCTGGCGGCTGAGGGTAGTTGCACCATCGGTGGAAACCTCGCCACCAATGCTGGAGGAGTGCAGGTCCTGCGCTATGGCAACGCGCGCGAGCTGTGTCTGGGCCTGGAGGTGGTCACGGCAGAGGGCGAGTGCTGGGATGGATTAAGGGCTCTGCGCAAGGACAACACCGGCTACGACTTGCGCGATCTTTTCATCGGAAGTGAAGGTACGCTGGGCATCATCACTGCGGCGGTACTTAAGCTGCATCCGTTGCCCACGCACCAGAGTTGCGCCCTTGCAGCCGTGGCGTCGCCCAAGGCGGCGCTCAAGCTGATGACGATCGCGCGGGAGCGCTTGGCTACGTCGCTCACCGCCTGTGAATTGATCTYGAATGTCGCTTTGGGGATGGTGCTGCGGCACGTTCCGTCTGCCCGCCCCCCTTTTGCCGAGCATGCGCCGTGGTACGTACTGATCGAAGTCAGTGAGACGGGCGCGATGCAGCAGACCTCGGTATCTCTGCAGTCGCTTCTCGAAGAGGCGCTGGAGCAAGACCTGTTGCTAGACGCTGCCGTGTCCGCGACAGTGGCGCAGTTCGAGGCCCTCTGGATGCTGCGTGAGGGGATTTCTGAATCGCAGGGGGCCGAGGGACCGACGATCAAGCACGACATCGCGTTGCCCATCGCTGCCATAGACGCTTTCCTGTCGGAGGCGGAGGAGGCTTCGCGTCGTCAAGCGCCGGAATTGCGGCTGGTCGCCTTCGGGCACCTCGGGGACGGCAATCTCCACTACAACTTCTCGCCACCGGCAGGCGGCATGCCGGCCGCCGATTTCGCGGCACGCGAGGCTCCACTCAATCGCATCGTCCATGACCTCGTTTCGAAGTTTGGCGGCTCCATATCCGCCGAGCATGGATTGGGGGTGCTTCGGCGCGATGAGGCCATTCGCTACAAGCCGCCGATTGAATTGCGTCTGCAACGCAGCATCAAGCAGGCACTGGATCCGCTGGGTTTGCTCAACCCGGGAAAAGTGTTGCGAGCGACCGAAGACGCCGGCTGAGCGGACTCCGCGAAATCAGAAGCCACCTTGCGGCAAAACTGCTTCGCTTTAGGTCGGTCGCGTCATGGTTGGCCCCCGCCTCCGCACGAAGCAGGACAGGCAGATTGCGGGGGCTTGATCTGGCCAAACCAGCGGCGGCTACGACAAATGTCCTTCAGACCGCGTGCGAATCTCCAGGGCGACTAGTTCTCGGACAGGTAGAAGGATTCGAGGGGCGAGGGAACCTGGCGCTCGGCGTGCGCCATCGCTTCCAGGACACATCCAACACGTCGCTAACCATCGAGGAAATATCATGAACTTCTCTTCAAGGCATCTCATCCGCACCGGCCTTGTGGTCGCAGCGCTCTCCTTGTGCGTCAGCGTCATTGCGCAGCCATCGTTAGCAAAGCCGATCCGCCTCGTCGTGCCTTTCGGGCCGGGCGGCGTCGCCGACCTCACGGCGAGAACTGTGGCGCAGAAAATGACGGAATCCATGGGCCAGAGCATCATCGTGGACAACAAGCCCGGCGCTGGCGGAGTCGTTGCGGCTACTACCGTGGCGAAGGCGTCGCCGGACGGACTCACCATCTTGCTCATGTCGAACGGGAATGCCGTCAGCGAGGGACTTTTTAAGAGCCTGCCCTTCGATACGGTCAAGGATTTTGCGCCGGTATCGACTCTTGGCTACTTTGATATGGCCATCGTTACTGCTGCGAATTCCAAGTTCAAGACTCTGCAAGAGTTACTGGCATATGCCAAGGCGAATCCCGGCACTGTCAACATCGGGACCATCAACGTCGGCAGTACGCAACATCTGGCGGCCGAGCTCTTCAAACGCAGCACCGGCATCGATGTCCAGGTGGTTCCGTTCAACGGATCGCCGGCATTGATCACGGCGTTGCGGGGTGGCCAGGTCGACGCGGGCGTCGAGATCCTGGCGCCCATCCTGGGTCAAATCACCGGCAAGTCGATTCGGCCGATTGCAGTCATGGGGGCGAAACGGTCGTTTGCGCTTCCCGATACACCTACCGTGGCGGAAAGCGGGACGCCCGGCTTCAAGGTCGCATCCTGGAACGCCTTCGCAGTGCCAGCCAAGACGCCGCCCGCCGTCATCGCAAGGCTCAACAAGGAGGCCAACACTGCGCTTGCCAATCCGGAGGTCAAGGAGCGGCTGCGTCAGCTTGGCGTGGAGGCGCAAGGAAGCACGCCCGAGCAGCAGGCGGAACTCCTTCGAGACGAGATCAGGCGCTGGTCAGAGGTGATTCGCCAAGCTGGCATCCCGAGGCAATAGGAACGATCGATCAGGGCGTTGAGTCTGGGGCTGAGGGCCTGAGGAGCGGTAGAGCCAGAATTCCGACGAGGCCCCTTCAGGAGGCGTCGGGGTATGCACCGCTGTCGCAAACAGAAGATGCGCAGTAGCGGTGCTCCCGCACGAGGGTGCATTCAGCAGACAACAAAAATGAGACGCTAGATCCCCTCGACCACGGCCTTGTTGGTGCTTGATGCGGCCGCCCGACACGGTAGTTTTTCGCTGCCGCCGACGAGCTTCATATGACCGAAGAAGCCGTCAGTCGACAGATCGGTCGCCTGGAGGACTTTCCAGGGGTACGGCTCTTCGCACGCGTGAAGAATCGAGTGCACCTGGTTGATGATGCCAAGGC
>NZ_JBFUIU010000772.1:0-4126 GCF_056401695.1 Variovorax sp. P4_D9 | reverse complement strand
GGGTAGCACCATCGACCGACAACGGGTCGAATTCGCCAACCTGCGCATGGCGGCCAAGGTCGGCCTCGAGGTGCCCGAAGTTCGCCTGGTCGAGACAGGCCTGGGCTCGGTCCTCCAGGTGCGGCGCTTCGACCGCAATGCCGACCTGCAGCGCCTGCACTACGCCAGCGCGATCTCACTCGTGAGCGCGTTCCCCGAAGACAAGCGCCTGAGCAGCGCGCGCGACCAGCGCCCAAAGGAGCCTCGCTCGAATCGTCGCGATGCCCGTGGCGCAGGAGGTCTCACGGGTCCGCCGCGCACTCGGCCGATGCCTTAAGTCAGAGGTCCAATCCCCACGGTCGCGTGAGTTCGCCTTGACCAAATTGCCTGAATTGGTCAATTTGCCCGATCGGGTTTAGGATCTCGCGCATGACCGCCACTCGAGAGATCACCGCCTCCGACGCGAAAACCAGGCTCGGTGAGCTTCTAGCGTCCCTGCCTGGGGAAGGCCCGGTAACGATCACCCGCAACGGCCGCGCCGTGGGCATCCTCACGCCCGCCGCGCCCAGTGCGGGAGCCGAGTCGCAGAATCGGCTTCAACTTGAACTGCTTTTGGGGCTCTATGCGAAGGGGACGTTGACCTGGCGAGAACTCTCGCGCTCGACTGGCCTCGCGTATGGCGAGGTTCTCGTCGAACTGGGCAGACGCGGCCTGTCCCTGCCGCGCGTGTCCCCGAAGCGCCGGCCCGAGCAGGATGCTCTTTTCGAGCGCGCGTTGCGCGGTGGTGAATGAAGCCTCTCGCCCTCATCGTCACGGATTCCGGACCGCTGATCACACTGGCTGCCGGCGGCGCGCTCGACGCTCGAGGTTCTGCGCGGCGTGAACCCTTTGATCAAGACGAAGGATCGCGGCGAGCAAGCGGCTGCAGAGGTGCTCGCGCGTGAACTCGAGAACGCTGACTTCGGCGCCATCCTCGTGTTCGAGGACAGCATGGTCCGCAAGCAGAACTTCCTGGTTCGGTTGCCTGACGAAGTTGCGGTCACCTCGACGTCGGAGTTTCTCTTTGGCCTTCAACGCCTTGGAAAGCTCGACGATGCACAGGCAATTCTCGATCGAGCGGTAGACCTACGGTGCAACGAGATCTTGCAAAGGCACCTGCGTTTCTCCGGAGACGAGGCGGTTGATGAGAATTGGCCGGAACGCATCGCGCCGCGTGTTTAAGGCGAGCTGATCGTCATGCCTACTTGAAAGCTATGCGCGAACTAACTGTAAAGCCAGCTGGACCAGGCATTGGCCCTTCGGCGGTCAATATGACGCCCCTTAGGCGCAACCACGCGCTGCTCGACCCCGGCCAACTGTCCGACATGGCCGAGGAGGCCGCCCACGATCTGATGACCGAGGGCGAGTCAGACAACACGCGCGCGTCGTACCGAACGGCGATGCGCTACTGGGCCGCCTGGTTTGGCGCACGCTACGGCCGCCAGATGGAGCTGCCGGTGCCGGTGCCTGTCGTCGTCCAGTTCATCGTCGACCACGCCGAACGCTCAACCAAAGCGGGTCTGGTGCACCAACTGCCGCCTGAGATCGATGCGGCCCTGGTTGAGGCTGGCTTCAAGGGAAAGCCTGGTGCGCCAGCTCTCAACACGCTGACGCACCGGATCTCGGTTCTGTCGATGGCCCACCACTTGGCCAAACAGCCCAACCCCTGCACGGACTCCGCGGTGAAGGCGCTGCTCAGCAAGACCCGCAAGGCCTACGCCAAGCGCAGCGCTGTGCCCCACAAGCAGCGCGCGCTGACCAAGGAGCCGCTGGAGGCGGTGCTCGAGACCTGCGACGACTCGCTCAAGGGAAAGCGTGACCGCGCCCTCCTCCTCTTCGCCTGGTCGTCTGGCGGCCGTCGGCGTTCGGAAGTGTCGGAGGCGGTGTTCGAGAACCTGCGCCGCGCCGACGAAGGCACCTACCTCTACACCCTGGCCAACTCCAAGACCAACCACAACGGCAAAGTGCGTGCCGAGGATGTGAAGCCCGTGGTCGGCATGGCGGCGGAAGCAATGGAAGCCTGGCTGAAGGCCAGCGGAATCGCGTCCGGCCCCCTCTTCCGTCGCATCAACAAGGCCGGGCGGCTCGGCGAAGACGCCCTCACCGGCACAGCGATTCGCGACATCGTGAAGGCCCGATGCGCCCTCGCCGGCGTGGGCGACGACTTCTCAGCCCACTCGCTGCGCTCTGGTTTCGTCACCGAGGCGGGTCGGCAGAACATGCCTCTGCAGGAGACGATGGCCATGACCGGCCATCGCAGCACGGACACCGTAGCGGGGTACTTTCGGGCGGGCGCCGCGCAAACGAGTGCTGTCGCCCGCATGATGGATTCAGGAAAGCGGAGACCGGACGAGATCTAGCGGCCTCCGGCTGCACGCTTTGCGCCAAGGTTCAATCATGAAGCTATGGGATCGGAAGGCAAAGATGGACGAGTTGGAGACGCTCGAGTACCAGGGATGGCAGTTCTTGTGCGGCGGCGAGCAACTGCCCTCAGGAACCTTTCAGGCGACAGTTCGCTACAAGGCGCCACCCAGCGACGACATTCGGACCCTGGTTCTCGACCCCGAGAAATTCAACACAGCGCAGCAGGCGCTTGGACGCGCAAGAGAGCTTGCGATGAAATGGGCCAACGAGCGGGCTGGCGACGGACGCGGTGACGCTTGAGGAACCGGGTGAGGAATCCGCGCGCCTCATGGCCTTTTCAGGGCTGTCTCCAAGTAAGTGAGCAGGTTGCTCCCGCGCGGCCGTCCGTTCATCCGGCCGCGTTAAAACCAATGGTAGCGACCGACCGGTCGGTCGCGAGTTCGGGTGTGACCTGCAGCCGCGTCACGGTACCGGAACGCATCGCGGCCACCACTGAGACGTCGGTGGAGGGCACAACGGCATTGCTGGATGAGATGAGCGTCATCATCGTCGAGATGTCGTTGGTGATAACCGCGAACTGATCCTCCATCGGCAACGTCCAGCCATAGTGTTTCGCCATGCGTCGACCCACCGACGGGTCGGCATATCCGACGCCGATGACGGGAAAGGCCGAAACCTGCGAGATGGGGTCTACTTGTTTTGAGTGCAGAAAGTGACGCATTGACCGATGAGCATCGGCGCAGGTTTCGCGCTGGTGGCGCTCGCAAGTCCTTGTCGCTGCACGAGTTTCTGCTACCTGGCTTGCCCCTCCAAAGCGCGCCGTTCGGAGGTAGATTTCAGCCAGTGACTCTTGTTTTGTCTGCGGTTTGTGACGGCAGGAGCTGCGCCGCATAGCGCTCGACGGGGAAGCGGAACACGCCCCGCATAGATTGATGCCCTCGAGACGGGTCGGCGCGATGCGCCCCGTCAACTCCGGCGGCACGACCCAACGGTCCTGCACGTGGCTGTATACGCCGATGGAAGCTGTCTGGCGCCGCGGGTCCTGACGTGCTTGCCACACGCGCCGGCTCGTCTCCAGGCTCATCATGTCCGAGGAAGCCAGATCGGTTCGGCCCCAGGTTGCCGCGATCGGGTGGCGCTGCATGAATTCCAGCACAGCCTGGCAAGCCTGGGCCAGTCGACGCTCGTCGCCAGCCCAGCGCATGGCCTGCCGGATGCTGGTGGCCGACAACTGCGGGATCATGCGCGCGCACTCGGCCGCCGTGAGGCTGGTGCCGTGCGCCAGGATGCCGGCATAGGCCATCAGCAGTTCTTGGCCCGTCCTCGGCTCGCGCCCGAGCATGATCCAGCTGAACCGCACCTGAGCATCCACGGCCAGGATGACCTCGGGCAGTTGCACCTCGCCGATGCGCTGATCGAGCTGGCTCCGCAGCCTCGTGACTTTGGGGTCCTCTTCGTCCGCGGCCAGTGACGCCAGATGCAGCTCGTCGTCGACGCGCAGATCGCCAGAGCGCGCGGCGGCCGCTACCGCGTCGACACCGATGAGCACGCGTGCGAGTAGCGGTACGAGGAACTCACTGGCCTTGGCTGGCAGCTGCAGCCTGGGGTAATCGTGCTTTCGATGAAATTTGATACGGTCAGGTCAAGAAAACCGACGCGGGACAACGACTTGTCGGCCCGCGTCTCTGCGCAAAGACGCGCCGACGCAACTCGTTGATCTAAATCTAAATAGAGAATTTTCGGG
>NZ_JBFUIU010000771.1:0-4128 GCF_056401695.1 Variovorax sp. P4_D9 | reverse complement strand
GACGACAACAGCCTGCTGCTGGTCGATGCCCGCGGCGTGCGCGAACTGCCGCGCGCACCCAAGCTCACCCTGGCGCGCGACCTCGTGGCCGAGATCGCAGCCCGCCTTCCTTCCGCCGGCTCGCGTTGAGCCGGCTCGTTTCCATCCCACGTACAGGGCACATGAATTGAAAGTAGACGTTCGCATCCTCGATCCCCGCATGCAGGACCAACTGCCGGCCTACGCCACGCCCGGCAGCGCCGGACTGGACCTCCGGGCCTGCCTCGATGCCCCGATCACGCTGGAGCCCAACGGCTGGCAGCTCGTGGGCACCGGCATCGCGATCCACCTGGCCGATCCGGGCTTCGCGGCGCTGATCCTGCCGCGCTCGGGCCTGGGCCACAAGCACGGTATCGTGCTCGGCAACCTGGTCGGCCTGATCGACAGCGACTACCAGGGCGAACTCAAGATCAGCGCCTGGAACCGCAGCGACACGCCCTTCGTGCTGCAGCCCATGGAGCGCCTGGCCCAACTGGTGATCGTGCCGGTGGTGCAGGCGCAATTCCATCTGGTGGCCGAGTTTCCGCCAAGCGAGCGGGGCGAGGGCGGCTACGGTTCCACAGGCAAGCACTGAAGCCCTGCCGAGCCTTGTAGGCCGACGTCTTCAGGGGCGTGTAGGGCGTGGCCCACACGTAAAGTCTGGAACCGGCGCTGGTATTTTCTGTCAAAGGTTTCACTATGTGTCCGAGGTCATCGCACCGGCCCTGGACACGTTGATCACCTGTCCGGCCGGTATCGGCCCGTTCTGTAGGAACATAAAACCATGAAGATCTCTTTCCGTCTCGTTTCCGTCGCCGCCTCGGTCCTGGCGCTGTCCGCCCTGACCGCCTGCGTGGCGCCAGCGCCGGTCTACCAGACCAGCAGCTATCCCTACCAGCCGGTGCAGCCAATGCAGCCGCAGGGGCGCTTCGTCGAATACGGCCGGGTGGCCAACATCGAGGTGCTGCGCAGCGAGACCCAGGGCAGCCCCACCAGCGGCGGCGGCGCCGTCGCCGGCGGCGTGGTGGGCGGCCTGCTGGGCAACCAGATCGGGAAGGGCACCGGGCGTACCGCGGCGACCGTGGCCGGTGTGGTCGGCGGCGCGCTGCTGGGCAATAACATCGAAGGCCGCGCCAATGGCCCGCGCGTCTACGAGAGCTATCGCGTCTCGGTCCAGACCGACAACGGCGGCTTCCGCGCCTTCGACGTGCCGAGTCCGGGCGACCTGCGCGTCGGCGATCGCGTTCGCATCGACAACGGCCAGATCTCGCGATTCTGATCCCCGCCGCAAGGAACGAAAAAGCCGGGCATGGCCCGGCTTTTTTGCGCCTGCGCGAGGGTCAGTGCAGCAGGTCGTTGCCCGGCGCCGTGGTCGGGACCTTGAAGAAGCCGGTGCCCGCCGTGCCGCGGCCGATTTCTTCCTCGGTGGCTTCGCGGACCGATTTCACGGTCATGTCGAGGCGGATCGCGATGCCCGCCAGCGGATGGTTGCCGTCGAGCACCAAGTGCTCGGGATAGATCTCGCTGACGGTGTAGAGCACGTCCTTGGGGATGTCGGGGTTGACGCCCTTGGGCAGCGCCGCGCCGTCGAAGGTCATGCCCTCCTCGGTCTCCGCCGGGAACAGTGAGCGCGGCTCGAGAAAGAGCAACTGGTCGTTGAAGTCGCCGAAGGCCTGTTCGGGTTCGAGTTGAAGCTGCACGCGGGCGCCGGGTTCATGGCCAAGCAGGGCGGCTTCGATGGCATCGAATAGGTCGTCGCCACCGACCAGGAACTCCACCGGGTCGTCGAGCACGTCGAGGACTTCGCCCAAGGTGTCTTTCAGCGTCCAGGTCAGGCCGACCACGCATTGTTCAGTGATTTCCATCGCACAATTCTCCCATGGAGATTGATCGACCCTTGCCCCTGCTCGGCGGCCTCAGTGCCCGCCAGTTCATGCGACGCCACTGGCAGAAGAAGCCGCTTCTCGTTCGCCAGGCCGTGCCCGGCATGGTGCCACCGATCGCGCGGGCCGCGCTGTTCGACCTGGCCGCGCGAGATGAGGTCGAGTCGCGGCTGATCCGCCACCGCGACACCGGCTGGACCCTTAAGCAGGGCCCCTTCGCGCGCCGCGCCCTGCCCGGACTCCACCAGCCAGGCTGGACCCTGCTGGTGCAGGGCGTCGACCTGCATGATCAGGGCGTTCACGAACTGCTGCAACAGTTCCGTTTCGTGCCCGATGCGCGGCTCGACGACCTGATGATCAGCTATGCCAGCGACACCGGTGGGGTTGGCCCGCATTTCGACAGCTACGACGTGTTCCTGCTGCAGGCGCAGGGGCGCCGCCGCTGGGCTACGGCCAAGCAGCGCGACCTCAGCCTGCAGCCCGGCGTTCCGCTCAAGATCCTGTCGAATTTCGAAGCAGAGCAGAGCTTCGTGCTCGAGCCCGGCGACATGCTCTACCTGCCGCCGCGTTATGCGCACGACGGCGTCGCGGTCGGCGACGACTGCATGACCTGCTCGATCGGACTGCGCTCGCCGGCCGCGGCGCCGCTCGGGGCCGACCTGCTGGCGCGCATCGCCGAGGCGCACGCCGATGCACTGCAGGACGAACCGGCGCGGGCCGCGGTGCACTACCGCGATTCGAAGCAGGACGCGCTTGCCACGCCGGCCGCGATGCCGCAGGCGCTGCAGGCCTTCGCGCGCGAAGCGGTGCTGGCCGCCGTGCACGACGGCGAGGTGATCGATCGCGCGCTCGGCGAGTCGATGACCGAGCCGAAGCCGACGGTCTGGTTCGACGTCGGTGAAATGCCCGAGCGCTGGAACGAGGTCGCGCTCGATCGCCGCACCCGCATGCTTTACGACGCGCGGCATCTCTACATCAACGGCGAGAGTTTCCGCGCCGGCGGCCGCGACGCGACGCTGATGCGGCGGCTGGCGGACCAGCGCATGCTCGGCGCGCGCGACCTGGCGGGCGCCAGCGACGATGCACTCGCGTTGCTGGGCGACTGGTGCGAAGCGGGGTGGCTGCATGCCGGATGACAGCGTCGGCATCGATCTGCCCGAGGGCGCCTTCGACGGTCGCCAGGCCTTCCAGGCGCACTTGCATGCGGCGCTCGAAGCGGCGGCGCGGCAGAACTGGCGCGAGATCGTGCTGGCGGATCCCGACTTCGTCGACTGGCCGCTCGGCGAGCGCGCGAGTGTCGAGGCCTTGCAGGCCTGGTCCGCGGCCGGGCGCGGCCTGGTGTTGCTGGCGCAGCGTTTCGACGTCTTCGCGCGCGAACATGCACGCTTCGTGCAATGGCGCCGCATGTGGAGTCACATCATCGACGCTCGTGTCTGCCACGGCCCCGGCCTGCCGTCGGTGCCGAGCGCGATCTGGACGCCCGGCTGGTTCCTGCATCGCATCGATGTCGAGCATGCGCGAGGGGTTTGCGGCCGTGCGCCGGAAGCGCGGCGCGCATTGCGCGAGCGCATAGACGAATGCTTGCGCCATGCGCGGCCTGCATTTCCGGCCAGCACGCTGGGCTTGTAAGCCAATGCCGCGAATTGCACCGTGACAGTGCTTGAGGCTGAAGAGCAGGCCTAGAATTTTTTGTCTGCCATCTTCATCCCAAGGAGTCACCCCATGAAGAAATCCGTTCTGCTCGCTTCGCTGCTTGCCGCTGTCGCACTGTCGGCCTGCGGAAAGAAGGAAGAGGCCCCGCCGGCCGTGGTCACGCCGCCGCCGGCGCAGGTCGCGCCGCCAGCGGCACCTGCTGCGGCGACGCCGTCCCCGAGTGCCTCGTCGGCGCTCGACGCCGCCAATGCGGCGACCGAGGCCGCCAAGAAGAGTGCCGAGACCCCGCCTGCCAAGCCCTGAGGCCCGGCGCCGTCCCTGCGGGCCGCCTTCGGGCGGCCTTTTTCATGGKGCGCCCAGCATGGGCGCACTCCCGGAGGTGCAAGTCCTCCCGTAAGTTGATCACAGCGAACGAAGCGAAGCGCAACTGCATCAGGGCGACCGAGTGTGGGGAGGAAGCGCGGAGCGAAGCTGCGAGCCGATGGACAAGAACCGGATAGAAGGCGGTGCCGAGCAGGGCGAGCGGGCCATGAACCGCGAAGCTTTCGTGATCAAGGCGAGGCGGCGTAGATCC
>NZ_JBFUIU010000770.1:0-4131 GCF_056401695.1 Variovorax sp. P4_D9 | reverse complement strand
CTCGGGCGGCAAGGATTCGCTGGTGCTGCTGAAGTGCGCCGAGAAGGCCTTCGGCGTCGGCCGCATCCCGTACCCGCTGCTGATGATCGACACCGGCCACAACTTCCCCGAAGTGACGGCCTTCCGCGACGCCCGCGCCAAGGAGCTCGGCGCCGAGCTGATCGTGCGCAATGTCGAGGATTCGATGAAGCGCGGCACGGTGCGCCTCGCGCACCCGGGCGAATCGCGCAACGTGCACCAGTCGGTCACGCTGCTCGAGGCCATCGAGGAATTCCGTTTCGATGCACTGATCGGCGGCGCCCGCCGCGACGAGGAGAAGGCGCGCGCCAAGGAGCGCATCTTCTCGCACCGCGACAGCTTCGGCCAATGGCAGCCCAAGGACCAGCGGCCCGAGCTGTGGACGCTGTTCAACACCCGCCTGGCACCGGGCGAGCACTTTCGCGTGTTCCCAATCTCGAACTGGACCGAACTCGACGTCTGGCAATACATCGAGCGCGAGAACATCGCCCTGCCCTCCATCTACTACACGCACCAGCGCGAAGTGGTCGAACGCCGCGGCCTCTTGGTGCCGGTGACCGAGCTCACGCCGCCGCGCGATGGCGAGCAGGTCGAGGTGCGCGACGTGCGCTTCCGCACCGTCGGCGACATCACCTGCACCTGCCCGGTCGACAGCCTCGCGGCCGACGCCGGCGACGTGGTGATCGAGACGCTGGCGGCCGATGTCAGCGAACGCGGTGCCACGCGGATGGACGACAAGACCTCCGAAGCGTCGATGGAAAAGAGAAAGAAAGACGGTTACTTCTGATGACGAGCACCACTTCTCCGGCGATCACAGCCCATCAAGCCGAGACCGGCGCCGCCCTGCGCTTCATCACCTGCGGCAGCGTCGACGACGGCAAGAGCACCCTGATCGGGCGCCTGCTGGTCGACAGCAAGACCGTGCTGCAGGACCAGCTGGCCRGCGTCCAGCGCGGCGGCGAGACCGACCTGGCGCTGCTCACCGACGGCCTCTCGGCCGAGCGCGAGCAAGGCATCACGATCGACGTCGCCTACCGCTACTTTTCGACTGCCCATCGCAAGTTCGTGATCGGCGACGCGCCGGGCCATGAGCAGTACACGCGCAACATGGTCACGGCCGCATCGAGCGCCGACGCCGCCGTGGTGCTGGTCGACGCCACCAAGCTGGCCTGGGCCGGCGAAGTCGGCGACGGCGAAGTGGTCAGGCGCGAGCTGCTGCCGCAGACCCGCCGCCACACGCTGCTGTGTCATCTGCTGCGCGTGCAGTCGATCGTCTTCGCGGTCAACAAGCTCGATGCGATCGACGATGCCGAACTGGCCTTCGAACGCATCTCGGAGGCGCTCTCGAACTTCGCCGAAGCCGCCGGCGTGCAGGTCGCCGCCACGGTGCCGATCTCGGCGCTCAAGGGCTGGAACGTGGCTTCGCGCCACCGGGACTGGGCCGGCTACAAGGGCCCCAGCCTTCTCGAACTGCTCGAGCAACTGCCGGTCACCGCGCAGGACGAGGCCGTGCCCTTCGCGTTCCCGGTGCAGTGGGTCGAGAAGTTCTCGGCCTCGGCCGACACCTCGCGTGGCCGCCGCGTGTTCTGGGGCCGGGTCGCCAGCGGGCACATCGAGCCCGGCCAGCGCATCACCGTGCTGCCGAGCAACCAGCACGCCACCGTGGCGCAGGTGCTGAGCCACACTCGCGAACCGAAGGCCGTGCACGCGGGCCACAGCGCTGGCATCGTGCTCGACCGCGAACTCGATGTCTCGCGCGGCGACTGGCTGCTGGCACCCGATGCCTTCGAGCCGGTGCGCGAGATCACCGCCACGGTCGCCTGGCTCGACGACGAACCGCTGGTGGCCGGCCGCGTCTATTGGGCCCTTCAGGGCCATCGCTGGGTCAAGGCCAAGGTGGCGCGGATCGTCGACCGGGTCAACATCACGACCCTCGATGCCGAGCCGACCGACCAGTTGGAGGCCAATGCGATCGGCGACGTCGTTTTCTCGTTGCAGCAACCGCTGGCCGTGCTGCCCTTCACGCAATCGCGCACCCTGGGTTCGCTGATCCTGGTCGATACCGCCTCGCACCGGACCTCGGCGGCCGTGCTGGTGCGGCCCGCCGCCGCAAAGGCCTAAAATTCGGGGTTTTCCCGATCATTCCTTCCGTTAGCCAAAGACCATGACCCACGTCGTCTCCGAATCCTGCATCCGCTGCAAATACACCGATTGCGTCGACGTCTGTCCGGTCGACTGCTTCCGTGAAGGGCCAAACATGCTGGTGATCGATCCCGACGAGTGCATCGACTGCGCGGTCTGCATCCCCGAGTGCCCGGTCAACGCGATCTACGCCGAGGAAGACCTGCCGGCCAATCAGCTGGCCTTCATCAAGCTCAATGCCGAACTGGCCCTGGCCGACGGCTGGAAGAGCATCACCAAGCGCAAGCCCGCGCTGCCCGACGCCGAAGAGTGGAAAGACAAGACCGACAAGATCGGGGAGCTGGTGCGCTGAGCACGACAGCTGCGCCGATCGAAACCGACGCGCTGATCATCGGCGCCGGTCCGGTCGGGCTGTTCCAGGCTTTCCAGCTCGGCCTGCTGGAAATCTCCTGCCACATCGTCGACGCCCTGCCCCGGGCCGGCGGACAGTGCGTCGCGCTCTACGGCGACAAGCCGATCTACGATATCCCCGGCACGCCCGTCACGACCGGCCGCGGCCTGGCCGAATCGCTGCTGCAGCAGATCGCGCCGCTCAAACCCCAGTTCCATTTCGGCGAACAGGTCGCGACCCTGGCACGCCAGGACGACGACCGGCTGCTGCTCGGCACTTCGCGCGGCAATTCCTTTCTGGCCAGGACCGTCTTCATCGCCGCCGGCGTGGGCGCCTTCGTGCCCAAGCGGATCGCGGTCGAAGGCATCGATCGGCTCGAGGGAACCCGGCTCTTCTACCACCCCGATGCGCTCGACGACTTTGCCGGACGCGTGGTGGTGGTCAATGGCGGCGACGATACCGCGCTGGCCACCGCCCTGGCACTCGTGCCGATCGCGAAGCAAGTCACGCTGGTCCACCGCCGCGATGTGTTCCAGGCCGAAGACGCCACCGTCGCCGCCCTGCGCGAACGCATCGCGGCCGGCGTCGTCGGCCTGCAGGTCGGCCAGCCTTCGGGCTTCGACGATTCGAATTTGCAGGTCGCCACGCCCGATGCGCGCACGGTCGCGCTRCCTTTCGACGTCCTGATCGGCTGCCTCGGCATTTCACCGCGCCTCGGACCGATCGCCGACTGGGGCCTGGCCCTCGAACGCAAGCAGGTGCCGGTCGACACCGAGAAGTACGAGACCCGGGAGCGCGGCGTCTTCGCGGTCGGCGACATCAACACCTATCCCGGCAAGAAGAAGCTGATCGTCTGCGGCTTCCACGAAGCCACGCTGGCGGCCTGGGGCGCAACGGCCATCGTGTTTCCCGACAAGTCGATTCCGCTGCAATACACGACCACCAGCACGAGGCTGCACACGCTGCTCGGCGTCTCGCATTGATCTCCGCATCCGCTTGGCTCGGCCCTGCACACGCATTCCTTCAACCCTGAACCGGGCGTGAATGCGGTGTTCATGGTGGCGACATGCCCGGGTCTTGGGATCGGCGCCATGCAATAGTCAACCTCGCCCTCATCCAAAGGATCGCGGCGAGCTATGCGCCCAACGCGCAGCTCCTGTGGTTCGCGAGCTGGATCGCCGAGCGGTCGTCCTGGGTCTGCCTGGCCCTTCTTGCGGGCGTCGCCTGGCGCCAGCCGGCGCAACGCAGCTACGCGATGGCGGACCTGGTCGCTGCGGCGGTCGCTGCTGTCGCGACGCACGCGCTGGCCAATGCCACCCATCTGCCGGGGCCCTTCGTCGCCGGGCTGAGCCCGAGCTACATCGCGCACGGGGCCAGGGGCTCCCTGCCCAGCGCCCATGCGGCGGTAATGTTCACACTGGCCCTGGTGATGCTCCTTCGGCCCGGCCTGCGGCGGATGGGACTGGCGATCTTCGCGATCGCGCTCGTCACCGGCTGGGCGCGCAACTACGTCGGCGTGCATTTTCCGCTCGACATCCCGGCCGGGCTGGCGTTGGCGTGGTCACGGCGCTGTTCTGGGG
>NZ_JBFUIU010000769.1:0-4132 GCF_056401695.1 Variovorax sp. P4_D9 | reverse complement strand
GCGGCGCGTGGCGCTCGGCGAGCCAGTCGCGGGCCGGCGCCGGCGTCTTCACGGCAGCGGCACCGCCGCGACCATGGCGCGGACCTGCTCGACGGCGCCGCGGCCGGCATCGCCGACCGGCGTCAGCCGGTGTGCGATGGTCTGCGGCAGCACCGCCTGGACATCGTCCGGTGCCACGTAGTCGCGATTGGCCAGCAGCGCCTGCGCCTTGGCCGCGCGCAGCACCGCGATGCCGGCACGCGGCGAGAGGCCCTGAAGGAACCAGCGGCCCGAGCGGGTCGCGGCCATCAGATCCTGCAGGTAGTTCAGGAGCGGCTCGGAGGCGTGCACCTGCAGCACCCGCTGCTGCAGCGCCGTCAGTTCGCCAGCGGTCAGCAGCGCCGGCAGGCCGGCCAGCAGCTCGCGCCGGTCGGCGCCCGCCAGCAGCTCGCGTTCAGCCGCGCGGTCGGGGTAGCCGAGCGAGATGCGCATCAGGAAGCGGTCGAGCTGCGACTCGGGCAGGGCGAAGGTGCCGAGCTGGTCGTGCGGGTTCTGGGTGGCGATGACGAAGAAGGGCGTCGGCAGCGGCCGGGTCTCGCCCTCGACCGTGACCTGCTTCTCCTCCATGGCCTCCAGCAGCGCGCTCTGGGTCTTCGGGCTGGCGCGGTTGATCTCGTCGGCCAGCAGCACCTGGGCGAAGATCGGTCCCGGGTGGAACACGAAGGCCTGCTGGCCGCGGTCGTAGATCGCGACGCCCGAGAGGTCGCCCGGCATCAGATCGGCCGTGAACTGAACGCGCGAGAAATTCAGCCCGAAGGTGTGTGACAGCGCATGGGCCAGGGTGGTCTTGCCGACCCCCGGCACATCCTCGATCAGCAGGTGGCCGCCGGCCAGCAGGCAGGCCACGCACTCGCGCACCTGTGCCTCTTTGCCCACGATCACCGTGTTAAGCTGCCCGAGCAAACTGGCGAGCTTCGCGGCAACGTCCATTTTTGTATCCATATGCAAACAATACCGTAAGCCCGGCGGGCCCATACCGCATGGGGGTACGACGTGATTCGATCCATGGGTAAAACCGGCTATTTCACACACCGCGATTGCTGGAAGCACGACATGGGGCCGGGCCATCCCGAATGCCCCGCGCGGCTCGATGCGATCGAGGATCGCCTTCTGGTCACCGGCGTTGGCGACGCGCTGGAGCGGATCGAGGTGCCGCTTGCCACCTTGCCGCAGATCACGCGGGCGCACAGCGTGGCCCACATGGAGCACCTCGAGGCGCTGAGCCAGCGCCTGGTCGAGGATGCGCCGGCCGGCGGCCCCGATCATGCGCAGATCGATCCCGACACCTCGCTCACCCGCTTCACGCTGCTGGCTGCCCGGCGCGCCGCCGGTGCCGCCATCGCGGCCACCGACGCCGTGATCGCCGGGGCCGTCGACAACGCCTTCTGTGCCGTGCGCCCGCCCGGCCACCACGCCTGTCGCGACAAGGCGATGGGTTTCTGTTTCTTCAACAACGTCGCGATCGCGGCGCGCCATGCGATCGAGGAACACGGGCTCGAGCGGGTCGCGGTGGTCGACTTCGACGTCCACCATGGCAACGGCACCGAGGACATCCTCAGCAACGACCCGCGGGTGCTGATGGTCGGGATCTTCCAGCACCCGTTCTATCCATACAGCGGCACCGAGAACCCGGCGCCGAACATGCTCAACCTGCCGGTGCCGGCCTACACCAAGGGCATGGACGTGCGCGAACTGATCGAGGCCTGCTGGATGCCACGGCTGGAGGAGTTCAAGCCGCAGATGATCTTCGTCAGCGCCGGCTTCGATGCCCATCGCGACGACGACCTCGGCCAGCTGCGGCTGAACGAGCATGACTTCGGCTGGATCACCGGCCGCGTGCTCGACGTGGCGCGCCGGCACGCCAAGGGCCGCATCGTCTCGATGCTCGAAGGGGGCTACAACCTCGATGCGCTGGCGCGCAGTGTCGAGGAGCACCTGCGGGTTTTGGCCGACCTGTAGCGGGATGAATTTCAGCGAGTTCAGCCAGAAGCTGGGCCCGATCCAGGCCCGCGGCCTGTGGATCGAGATCTCGATCCTGGCCGGCTGCGTGCTCGTGGCCTGGGCCGTGAGCCGGTGGTTCGGACGCGACCAGCCGAAGGATTCGATCTGGTTTGGCCAGCGCACCATCGACGGCCTGCTGTTCCCCATTCTTTCGCTGCTGTTCACCGACCTGGCGCGGCGCGCGGTGACCGGTTTCCAGCCGGTGCTGGTGCTTCGCATCGCGGTGTCGGTGTTCGTCCCGCTGGTGGCGATCCGCTTCTTCGCCCGGGTGCTCAGCGCGGTATTTCCGGCCTCGGCGATGGCCCGGCTGGTGGAGCGGACCATTTCCTGGATCGCGTGGATCGGCGCCGTGCTCTGGATCGTCGGCCTGCTGCCGTCGGTGCTGGCCGAACTCGACGAGATCACGCTGGCCTTCGGCCGCTCGCGCGTGAGCCTGCGCACCATTTTCGAGGGTGCGCTGTCGGCCGGCCTGGTGCTAGTGATCGCGCTCTGGATCTCGGCCACGGTCGAGAAGCGCATCCTCAGCGAGGCGGTGGCCGATCTCTCGATGCGCAAGGTGGCGTCGAACGCGATCCGTGCCTTTTTGCTGCTGATCGGCCTGCTGTTCGCGCTGTCCGCGGTCGGTGTCGACCTGACCGCGCTGTCGGTGCTGGGCGGCGCACTCGGCGTCGGCCTGGGCCTGGGACTGCAGAAGCTGGCGGCCAACTATGTCAGCGGCTTCGTGATCCTGCTCGAGCGCTCGATCCGCATCGGCGACAACGTGCGGGTCGACGGCTTCGAGGGCCGCATCACCGACATCAAGACCCGCTACACGCTGGTGCGCGCGGGCAACGGACGCGAGTCGATCGTGCCGAACGAATCGATGATCACGAGCCGGGTCGAGAACCTGTCGCTGGCCGATCGCAAGTTCAACATCACGACCAGCATCGTGGTCGGCTACGACAGCGACGTGGCGCAGGTGCAGGCCATCCTTTGCGCGGCGGCGGTGGTGCAGCCGCGCGTGCTGCAGGACCCGGCGCCAGTGGCCTTCCTGCTCAATTTCGCGTCCGACGGACTCGAGTTCATGCTCAACTTCTGGGTTTCCGATCCGGACAAGGGCAGGGACAACCTGCGTTCGGCGATCAACGTCACGATCCTTGAGGGCCTGCGCCAGGCCGGCATCGAGATTCCGTACCCCCAACGCGTGGTCCGCGTCGAGTCGTTACCTGCCGACACTTCTCCGGCCCCTGCGGCTCGCCTATAATCACAAAAAAAGCACGACCGTTCTTTTTCTTCGAATCTCATCCCCCTGATTGAAATGAACAGTCCTCGCGGAGGCCGGCGCCTAAAATTGTCGGCTGCCTGCAAGCCCCGGTTTCGCAATTCAATGGAGTCAAACCAATGAAGATYCTKGTTCCCGTCAAGCGGGTYGTCGACTACAACGTCAAGGTGCGCGTGAAGAGCGACGGCACTGGTGTCGATATCGCCAACGTGAAGATGAGCATGAACCCCTTCGACGAGATCGCSGTCGAAGAGGCRGTGCGCCTGAAGGAGAAGGGCGCTGCTACTGAAATCATCGCCGTRTCCTGCGGTGATGCGAAGTGCCAGGAGACCCTGCGCACCGCGATGGCGATCGGTGCCGACCGCGGCATCCTGGTCGAGACGACCGAAGAACTGCAGCCGCTGGCCGTGGCCAAGCTGCTCAAGGCCTTGGTCGACAAGGAGCRGCCGCAGTTGATCATCCTGGGCAAGCAGGCGATCGACGACGACGCCAACCAGACCGGCCAGATGCTGGCGGCGCTGGCCGACCTGCCGCAGGCCACCTTCGCCTCGAAGGTCGAGATCGAYGGYGACAAGGTCAAGGTCACGCGTGAAGTCGACGGCGGCCTGGAAACCATCTCGCTCTCGCTTCCGGCGGTGATCACCACCGACCTGCGCCTGAACGAGCCGCGCTATGTGACCTTGCCGAACATCATGAAGGCCAAGAAGAAGCAGCTCGACATCGTGAAGCCGGAGGATCTCGGCGTGGACATCAAGCCGCGTCTGAAGACCTTGAAAGTGTCTGAACCGCCGAAGCGCGGCGCCGGCATCAAGGTGCCTGACGTTGCCACGC
>NZ_JBFUIU010000768.1:0-4135 GCF_056401695.1 Variovorax sp. P4_D9 | reverse complement strand
CGTCTGATCAATGAGAAGGCGGGGCGCCACCTCAAGCACGCGGCGATGGAACTCGGCGGCAAGTCGCCAAACGTGGTGTTCGAGGATGCGGACCTGGAACAGGCTGCCTTCGGCGCCATCTCGGGCATCTTCGCCGCGACGGGCCAGACCTGTATCGCTGGCTCACGCCTGCTGGTACAGGACAGCATCCATGACGCTTTCGTCGAGCGCTTACTCGCAGTGGCACGCACGGCCCGCATGGGCGATCCAATGGATCCAGACACCGAGGTGGGGCCGGTGACCACGCCGCCGCAATACCAGAAGGTGCTGGAGTACATCGACATTGCGCGCAGCGAAGGTGCAACGGCGGTTCTGGGCGGCGAAAAGGGAACCGCGCCCGAGCGCGGCAAGGGCTGGTTCGTGCAGCCGACGATTTTCACGGGCGTGAGCAACGACATGCGCATCGCACAGGAGGAAGTGTTCGGCCCGGTGCTGTCGATCATCCGATTCAAGGACGAAGCTGACGCCCTGCGCATCGCCAACGACGTGCGCTTCGGTCTCGCGGCCGCCGTCTGGACGAAGGACATCGGCCGCGCCATCCGCATGTCGGAGCGGTTGCAGGCCGGCACCGTGTGGGTCAACACCTACCGCGCGGTGAGCTTCATGGCGCCGTTCGGCGGCTACAAGGATTCCGGCTTGGGCCGTGAGAACGGCATCGACGCAATCCGCGAGTACCTACAGACCAAATGCGTCTGGATCAACAGCGGCGCGGTCGCTGGCAATCCGTTCGTGATGCGCTGATTCGGACAAAGAAGGAAGAAGGAGACAAGGATATGAATACTTCGAAGCAGCCATCCCGGCGCGACCTGATGAAGTGGGGCGTCGCCGCCACGCCGGGCGTACCGCTGTCGTCGGCATTCGCGCAGGCCGCCCTGCCGAAGGGACCGGTCACCCTGGTGGTTCCCTTCGCAGCCGGGGGTGCGACGGACGTGGTTTCGCGCTTGGTGGCGCAGAAGCTATCGGAGCGCCTCAGGCACAGCGTTGTCGTGGAAAACGTGGCCGGCGGCGGCGGCGCCATCGGTGCTGCCAAGGTCGCGAAGGCAATGGCCGACGGCAGCGTGCTGTTGATGGGCACGGTCGCGACGCACGCGATCAATTCACTCTCGACTCCGCCGGCACCCTACGATGCGCAGAAGGATTTCACGCCGATCTCGCTGGTGGCGACTGTACCCAACGTGCTGTTGGTCAGCAACTCGTTCAAGGCCAAGAACGTGCGAGAGCTCATCGCCCTTTTGAAGGCGGAGCCGGGCAAGTACTCCTATGGCTCCTCGGGCGTGGGGACACCGCCCCAGCTGTCGGGTGAATTGTTCAAGTCGATGGCAGGCGTGGACATCGGCCATGTCCCCTACAAGGGGGGCGGACCGGCCATGACTGACGTGGTCGGCGGCCATATCCCGATCCTGTTCGACGTCCTGACCGGCGCCGCGTCGCACATTCGAGCCGGTTCAGTGCGCGCGCTGGCGGTCACCACCAGCCAGCGCTCGCCGTCCTTTCCGGACATTCCGACCCTCGCCGAAGCGGGTGTTCCCGGTTATGAGACCTATACCTGGAACGCCGTGTTCGGACCCGCGAAGCTTCCGTCACCCACGGTCGAACTGCTGAGCCGTGAATTGCAGGCGGTGGTGGCGCAACCGGAGGTGCAGGCCAAGCTGAAGGACCTGAGCGCGACGCCGGTCGGATCGAACCCCGAGGCGCTGGCCGCGCTGGTCAAGTCGGAGCACGAGAAGTGGGGTGCCGTGATCAATTCCATTGGTGGACTCAAGAGGGATTGAGCATGAGTTTCGACACCGCTGCTTTGCGCGAGCAGTTCGCCAAGGTCGTGGGCCCGGCGCGGGTGCTGACCGATCCAGCCGACATGCAAGCGTTCCAGCAGGACTGGCGAGGCCGGTATCAGGGCGCCGCGCTCGCGGTGCTGATGCCTGGCTGCACGAACGAGGTGGCTGCCGTCGTGAAGGTTTGTGCGGGCTTGAACGTGGCGATCGTCCCGCAAGGCGGCAACACCGGCCTGACGGGCGGCGCCGTCGCCGGAGCCGGCCGACCCACCGTGATCCTCAACCTCTCGCGCCTGAACCGGATCCGGGAGATCGACGCACTGAACAACTCACTGACCGCCGAGGCCGGCTGCATCCTGGCCCATGTGCGAGAGGCCGCTGAGGAAAGCCAGCGCCAGTTTCCGCTGCTGCTGGGCAGCGTCGGCAGCTGCGAGATCGGTGGCCTGGTGTCAACCAACGCTGGCGGAACAGGCGTCCTGCGCTACGGCAACATGCGCGAGTTGGTGATGGGGCTCGAGGTGGTCCTCCCCGACGGCCGTGTGTGGGACGGGCTGCGTGCGTTGCGCAAGGACAACTCCGGCTATGACCTGAAGCAGCTGTTCATCGGTGCCGAGGGCACGCTGGGCGTGGTGACGGCCGCGGTGCTGAAGCTCTTTCCCCGCCTGAATGTTTCCGCCACCGCCATGGTGGCATTGACGGGCGTCCAGCAGGCGGTCGATCTTCTGCGCTTCATGCAGGAACAGGTGGGCAATCGCATTGAGGCGTTCGAGATCATGTCGCGACGGCAGATCGAGATGGTCTTGCGACACGGCCACGGCCTGCAATCGCCCATGGAACTGGACGGTCCGTGGTTCGTGCTCATGGAGATCGCGGACAGCTCGCCGCAGTGGAACGCCGTCGCAGAGCTGGAGAGCACGCTCGAGACCGCCTTTGAGCGCGATCTGTTGACCAACGCAGTGGTCGCCACGGATGTGGCCAAGGCGAACCGCATCTGGGAGCTTCGGCACAACATTTCCGAAGCCAACAAGCGAGCGGGCTTCACCGTCTCGAACGACACGTCCGTGCCGGTCTCGAAGCTGCCGCTCTTCATAGAGCTCGTGACCGAGCGCATCGAGAAGCAGGTGACGGGAGCCGCCGTGTGCCACGCCGGACACATCGGTGACGGCAATATCCACGTCATCGCGGTGCTGTCACGTTCGGTCTTCGGCACGCCGGATCAATGCGAGGCAGCGGCAGCGAAGGTCAACCTGATTGTGCACAAGGCCAGCGTGGAACTGGGCGGCAGCATCAGCGCCGAACATGGCATCGGCAGGATGCATGTGGAGCGCCTGGAGYGATTCAAGCCGTCCATCGACCTGCAGATGATGCGGATGATCAAGTCGACTTTCGACCCATCAAACCTGATGAATCCGGGAAAGATCCTACGGGCAACCACGTTCAAGGCGTGAATCGCTGTGAGCACCAATACGAACGTGTGGTCCCACCATGCTCAGCATGGGGCTGAGTCGGCACAGGGTGAGGATAGGCGGGAGGAGGCTTTCGYGGCCTCTACTTCGGCGAAGCACCAATCCATCGGGCGGGCCAGGCGCCTGAAAGAACCATGTGTCGCAGAACATCGTGTACGAGCACGCCGACTGCGGATTTCGCCAAGGTGTCCGGCCTTGTTACGTTGGTGGCGAGGACAACTCGCCTGGACATTGCGGGGCTATCGATCACGGCGGTCCGCAGCCGTCCTGCCGCGACCTCTTCAGCGACAGATCCAAGCGGCAGTATCGTTTCGCCGATCCCTGCTTCCGCAGCGCGCTTGACGCTTCCGAGCGATTCGATCTCCGCGACGACATTCAATTGCAGATTGAGGGGGCCGCATGCGTCATCGATGATCCGCCGTAAACCGTGATCTTTTCCGGGAAGCACAAGGGGCCGATTTGCCAAGTCTGGCAGCGAAAGTTTTCGTGGCATCCGTCCGGTCGTCACGCCCGAGACCAGCACGAGCTTGTCATCGAGCAAAGGCCGCTTGGAAAGCCCGGCTTCGGGCTCATCGCCGTACATCAAGGCGAGGTCGAGCCGGCCTGACTGCAGCCATTCGCGCAAGAAGCCGCTATAGGCTTCGATGATCTTCAAGCGAACTTCCGGAAACTGCGTCCGGCATGCGCTGAGGATGGGCATGGTAGCCGTCAGGGCCACGGTCGTGGGAAAACCGATCGCGACATCTCCCCTCGGCACTGTGCCGCATTCCAGTACCGCTGAGCGGGCGCGGTCGAGGTCGGCAAGCACGACCTTGACGTGCTCGAGGAAGACCCTTCCAGCTTCGGTCAATGTGATGC
>NZ_JBFUIU010000767.1:0-4137 GCF_056401695.1 Variovorax sp. P4_D9 | reverse complement strand
GGGCGTCGCTGTGCAGCAGCAGCAGGTCGGGGCGCCGGTCGAACTGCGCCACCATCCGCGCCAGGCGGTCGGGACGCCAGACGTCGTCCTGATCGCTGAGGGCGATCAGGTCGCCGGTGCAGGCGCGAGCGGCCTGTTCGAAGTTCTTGGTGACCCGCAGTGCGGGCACGTTGCGGATCGCGCGAAAGCCGATCGCCAGGCCCGGGCGCTCGCGCAGGCAGGCCTCGAGCGCGTCCCGCGCCACCTTGACGCAGTCGTCGGTGGAGGCGTCGTCGGACAAGACGATTTCGGCCGGCGGCAAGGTTTGGAGGCAGATGCTGCGGACCTGCTCACCGACGAATCGGGCACCGTTGTGGGTGCAGAGGGCGACGGAGACGGAGAGGGTCATGAGGCTGTGGGGCTGCCAGGCGAGCGCCGATGAGGCCGATGTTCGATGCCGGTTGCCGCGACTCGACCAGCGGCTTTCGCGAACTTCCGATGAGGCGACCCTGGGCAATAGGAGGCCAGCGCGACAAGGGTTCGGCGCGCGATTATCTTCGCAATTCCTGGCGCTCCGGCCAACCGTGCCGGGACCGACCCGGACTCGGCCGGTAAAATTGGCGATCAGATCATAGAGAAAGACTAACGATGCGACTGCTTTCAGTGGTGCTCTCGGGGGGCGCCGGGTCCAGATTGTGGCCTCTTTCCAGGCAAGCCTTCCCGAAACCCTTCATGAAACTCGGAGGCTCCACACTGCTCCAGCAGGCGATCGAACGGGGCCAGGCTTGCGGCACCGACGACTTGATGATCGTCACCAATAAGGATCACTTGTTCCTGACGAAGGACGTTCTGCAACAAATGCCAGATCCGCCTCAGGCGACACTGTTGCTGGAACCGAAGGGCCGCAACACTGCGCCGGCCATCGCCCTCGCGGCGCTCCAGTGCATCACGCAGTACGGCGGCGACACGGTCATGCTGGTACTCTCRACGGACCATCTCATACCCGATGTCGCTGCTTTCGTGGCCAGCGCAAGCCAAGCGGTCAGGCTGGCCGCACAGGGTTCACTGGTCATTTTCGGCATTAGTCCCACAAGCCCCGAAACCGGCTTCGGCTATGTCGAAGTGGAACATGTATCCCGCGAGTGCCAGCCCGCCAAGCGTTTCATCGAAAAGCCCGATGTTCTCAGCGCGCAGGAGTACCTCGCGAGCGGCCGCTATTACTGGAACAGCGGCATGTTCTGCTGCACCGCGGACGCGATGGTTTCAGCCCTCGAGCGATACGCCCCGGAGGTTCTGGACGCGGCGAGGCGGGTGCATGCCTCCTCGGTCTCGAACGACGACCAAGTGCAGTTCGACTCGCACGCATTCAGTCTGCAGCCCAACATCAGCATCGACTATGCCGTCATGGAACGCGCGGACAATGTGCAGCTGGTGCCGGCGAAGTTTGGCTGGAGCGACGTTGGCTCCTGGTCGTCCGTCGCCAAGGCACACACGTCCGACGCGAGCGGAAACACTTTTCCGTCCGACGTCGTGGCGATCGACACCACCGGCACACATGTCCATGTGGACAGCCACGGCCCCAAGGTCGTGGCCACGCTGGGTGTTCATAATCTCGTGATCGTCGATACTCCCGATGCCTTGCTGGTCGCTCACAAGGACGAGGCTCAAGGCGTCAAGCGCATCGTCGATGCGTTGACCGCCCGCGGGCACGAGGCCGTGTCGTTGCCCGCTGTGGTCCATCGCCCTTGGGGCACCTATGCGTCCCTCAAGGAAGAAGACGGCTACAAGGTCAAGCGCATCACCGTGAAGCCGGGCCAATCGCTCTCGCTGCAATATCACCACCAGCGCGCAGAGCATTGGGTGGTGGTGCGCGGCACAGCCCGGGTGCAGGTCGGCGACGAGGAATTCGAAACCACACCCGGCCAATACCGTTACATCCCTCTGAAAGAAAGACATCGATTGACAAACATCGGCAAGGACGAGCTAGTGCTCATCGAAGTGCAATGTGGCGCCTATCTAGGCGAAGATGACATCGTGCGGTTGGCAGACACCTACGGACGCATATGAGCCAGGCGCATTCCAATTTGCACCGCAGCGCATGGGCGGATTGGTGGGAAGGTACTCGCCGCACGGACATTTGGTGGACGCTCGCCTGGTTCGACATCGTATTGCGCTACCGGCGCTCGATGCTCGGGCCCTTGTGGCTCACGCTCAGCATGGGGGCCATGATCGGTGGCATGGGGCCGCTTTACAGTTCACTGTTCGGCACTGAACTGTCGCAATTCTTTCCACACCTCGCGCTAGGCATCATCTTCTGGGGTTTTTTCGCCAGCATGGTGACGGACGCCTGCAACGCATTCATCGGCTCCGCAAACTATCTCAAGCAAGGCTACTTCCCGATCAGTCTTTTTGTCTGGCGAAGCATGGCGCGCAACCTTATCCAGTTCGGCCATCAGATCGTCCTCTACATCCCGGTCGCGATTTGGGCTGGGATCACGCTGTCCTGGTCCGCACTCCTTTTCATACCAGCATTCTTGCTCGTCCTGGTCAACGCGCAAGCGCTGGGATTGGCACTTGGGCTGGTCTGCACGCGTTTCCGCGACGTGTCTCAGATCGTCACCAGCGTGATGCAAATGCTGATGTTCCTGACCCCCGTGTTCTGGCTGCCATCGAGCCTCCCCAGTCGGGCCAAGTACATTCTCTGGAACCCATTCGCCCAGATGCTCGACTTATTGCGGACGCCACTGATGGGCGGTGTCGCCGATAGCCACAACTGGTGGGGGATCCTGGGTTGGACCACAGCGACCGTTGTCGTATCGAGCCTGCTCTTCGCAAAGTACCGTCGCCGCGTCGTCTATTGGCTCTAAGTACCATGGCTTTCATATCCCTCAAAAACGTCTCGGTCAATTTCCCCATCTACGGCGCAGGCGCGGCCTCACTGAAGAAGACCCTTGCCGCCTCTGTCACCGGTGGCCGCTTCGGTAAAGAAACCGGTGTCAATGTTGTGCAGGCACTCAGCGACATCACCCTGGAACTCAAGAGCGGCGATCGCCTCGGCCTCATCGGTCACAACGGGGCGGGCAAGTCAACGCTACTTCGGGCGTTGGCGGGCGTCTACGAGCCCTCCTCCGGCGAATTCGTCCGAAAAGGAAGCGTTTCTAGTCTGATAGACCCGTCGCTGGGCATCGAGCCTGACGCCACCGGCATCGAGAACATCATGCTCAGGGGCCTGGTCATGGGCATGGGTAAACGTCAGATCGATGAACTGACGCCGGAGATCTGCGAGTTCAGCGGCCTGGGCGAATACGTCAACATGCCAGTAAGAACCTATTCGACCGGCATGCTGATGCGCTTGGCATTTTCGATCTCGACCAGCATCGAAGCCGACATTCTGTTGATGGACGAATGGCTGTCGGTCGGTGACGCAGAATTCACCGAAAAGGCGGAGCAGCGCATGCGAGACGTTGTCGCCAAGTCGGGCATCCTCGTACTCGCATCGCATTCGCCGGACCTTATCGCCAAGGAATGCAATCGGGTCATCCATCTGGAACACGGACGAGTCGTCCGGTAGGGATGCTTCTCCACGGCCCCGATATTGGCCCGGCTCGGCGATAGATAGAGATTCCCCCTATTGGCATCGCGTGATGTGCGAGAGCGCGTCAAATATCGACTGTTGGAGAAATCGAAATCTACGGCAATCCAATTGAAATGGTCATGACAACCACATTGAAGCAACTTTATCTCGCCCACAAGGGAAAAGTGTCGGACAAATGGGAAAGCTACCTGACTGCATACGAGGAGGTTCTCTCGCCATATCGTAACAATCCCATCCATCTGCTGGAGATTGGCATACAAAATGGCGGTTCGCTTGAAATTTGGGCGAAATATTTCGCCCATGCCAAATTGTTCGTTGGGTGCGACATCAACGAAGCCTGCAGGGCGCTGGTCTACGAGGATCCCCGCATTCAGGTGGTGATTGGAGATGCAAATTGCGATGTTACCGAGGCGGAAATACGCAAACACAGCGAGCAATTCGATTTCATCGTGGACGATGGTTCGCACTTTTCTGGTGACATCGTCGAGAGTTTTTGTCGCTACTTTCCATTGCTGAAGGAAGGCGGGATTTTCATCGCAGAGGACTTGCATTGCAGTTACTGG
>NZ_JBFUIU010000766.1:0-4156 GCF_056401695.1 Variovorax sp. P4_D9 | reverse complement strand
CCCTGGAACTGGTAGAAGACGGCGGGCAGCACGAGCGGCTTGGCAAACTTGAAGATCTGCGCGTCGACCTCCTTCGCCTCGGTCGCGCTCAACGCCTGCGCCTCCAGGCGGCGCGACCTGAAGACATAGGCATACCACCACACGCACACGGCGCTCGCCAATGCCGTCACGGCCAGGACGCCGGCCAGCGAGTAGGCGCCGATCGGCAGCAGCAGCAGCACCGCGGCGACGACCAGAAGCCGGACCGTCGAGATCGCGAATCCGATGCGGTTGAGGGTCGAGATTTCGGCCAGGATGGTCAGCACCGTGCCTGCGTAGTGCTCCCTCAAGTTCAGTAAGAGAATCGCGACGATCAGCATCGAAGCTGCCCAGTAGCCTGCTCCCGACCAGCCGTGCTGCCGGGTCGAGTAGTACCAGTAGGGGACAACGACGACGAAGCCCGTGAACAGCAGCACCCAGCGCTTGCGAAACACCCGACGGCAGGCGGCAAGCACCCAGGGCGGCTCGCCGGATCTGGTGCCGACCACCGGCAGGCAGGCATGGGCCAGTCCGGTATCGGTGATGCCGAGCATGAGTAGCATGCAGGCGATCAGGAAGGTGTAGATGGCGTACTGATCCTTGGGAAGGAAATTGACGATGAGCAGGCCCGTGATGCCGCTCAGGACAACACCGAAAGTCTCCACGCCACCGACCGTGAGAATCTGGCGCAAGCGAGTCGAACTGATCATGAAATGAAGCAATGCGCCGACGCGGGGACCGGCTCGGCAGCGAGTGAAAGACCGCTACGATACGCGACGGCGGCGCCGAAGGGTCTTGTTGTCATCGCGCCCATTCGCTCGCATCGAGCCGCCCGGTGGTCACGAGCCTGTCGCCGACCCGCTTCTGCCCGCCCACTCAGATCAACGGCATCGGCAGCATCGGCCGTTCGAAGTAGTCGCCCAGGGTCTCCAGGGCATGCGGCTCCAGAATGCGCAGCCAGCCGCTGTCGAGCTTGTAGAGGGCCAGGCGCTGGAGGCGACGCAGGGTTTTGTTGGTGTGCACTAGCGATAGCCCGAGCGCGTCGGCGATGTGCTGCTGGTTGAAGGGAAACTCGGCCCAGCCGTCGCGCACCATGCCGGCGCGTTCCGCGCGCCGGTAGAGATGCATCAACAGCATCGCGACCCTTTCGCTCGCGTTGCGCCGCCCGGCGGTGACGAGGTTGTCGTCGACCAGCTTCTCCTCGCGCGCGGCCAGCCAGGTGATGTGGTAGCCGAGCTTGGGTCGGGAGTGGAACAGATCCCACAGGGTGTCGCGCTCGAACACGCACATCGTCGTGCCGGTCACGGCCTCGACGCCGTGCGTGTGGCCGTCGGCAAACTCGTCCTGCAGCCCAATGAAGTCGCCCGGAAGCAGGAATCCGAGGATCTGACGGCGGCCGTCGCTGAGCGTCTTGTAGCGGAAGGCCCAGCCCGAATAAAGCGTGAAAAGCTGGGTCGAAGGCCGCTCTTCGCTGACGATGAGGCCACCGGACTCGACCACTCGGGTGCCGCTGCGGAAGGACTGGATGGTGCGCACTTCGTCGGGAGAGACCGCAAGGAAGGCAGGACTCTTGCGCAACCCGCATTCTTCGCAGGGGTGGGCGCATCGCGGTGGATGGACAGGCGACGGATGGTCCTCGAATTTCACTTGAACACTATAGGCCAGCGCGCTGTGTCTTTTGACATTTCCGCAGCACTGCGCCCCTCCTACACTCCGCTCACCTCCCCCTTCTACAGCGCATGCCGGAACTCCACGAAATACTCTATTGCAGCCTGCTCGCCCCCGACCAACCGACGCAGGTGGTCGGCTGGATCGTCACGCAGGCGCGGGCCCGCAATGCACACGAAGGCATCACCGGCCTGCTGGTGTTCGATGGCATTCGCTTCTGCGAGCACTTCGAGGGACCGCCCGAATCCGTGAAGTCACTGATGGCCCGACTGGAAGCCGATCGGCGGCACACCGACCTGCGGGTGCTGTTCGAGAGCGCCCGGGCGCAGCGGCGCTACCAGCGATTCGAGATGGGTCTGGCGGAAGTCGAGGAACGCGAGGACCTGGCGGACATCCATGCTTTGAATGGCGCCGAGGCCCTGCAGCGCTTTTTGTCCCTTCGCCCGCGATTCGACATCGCCGGCTGAATACGGCGTCGGCCTGACAAGCTCAGGCGGCGTCCCAGCTGTAGGTGGCGCCGTTGCGGTCCCAAGGCTCCATCACGATGCGTTCGCCGGCCGCGACCGCCAGCGATTCGCCCGGGGCCAGCACCAGATCCTCGCTACCGGCGTGGGCGGTGGCGTCGCGGGTGACCCAGACCCGGCCCTGCCGGATGCGCAGCACGCTCGCGCCGGCGGCCTTGAGGCTCATTGCATGGCCGGCATCGAGTTGCCAGGCACCGCGACGCACGGCTGGCGGCACGGCGGCCGGGCGGGCCAGGACGGCGGACGGAAGCGACGAAGAGGTGCAAGCAACGGACATGGTGTGGACTCCTGAGGTGACTGTGCGCAATGGCGCGCTTCGGGAATGAATGATCTTCCTCAGCTCGTTGGCAGTCCAATGAAAACGCGGTAGCCTACTGATTCCGATTTCGCATCAATCCAACCTTCGGCCAAGGCCCGCCGTGCAGCATTCCCAGACCCATCTGCGCTCCCGCCCGATCTCCGCCGGCCATCTGCGCGCCTTCGAGGCGGTCGCCCGGCACCTGAACTTCCGTGCCGCTGCCGAGGAAATGGCGCTGACCCAGTCTGCCGTGAGCCGGCAGATCCAGTCGCTCGAGGAAGAGGTCGGCGTCGGCCTGTTCCTGCGCCACACGCGGGCGGTCGAACTCACGGGCGCCGGCGCCCAGCTGCTGCTGGCGGTGCAGCAGTCGCTGCCGCGGATCGACGGTGCGGTGCGCCAGATCCGGCAGAACGCGGGCCGCAAGAGCGTTTCTCTCACGACCTTCGCCTCCTTCGCCTCGATGTGGCTGATCCCGCGCCTGGAGGCCTTCCAGCGCGACAACCCCGAAATCGACATCCGCATCGACGCCAGCGACGTGGCGCTCGACATGGACATCGCCGACGTCGACATCGCGCTGCGCTATGGCCCTCGCGAGCACATGCCGGCCGGGGCGCTGCGGCTGTTCGGCGAAACCATCACGCCGGTGGCCAGCCCCTGGCTGATCAAGAGCAATCCGGCGATCAAGGCGCCGACCGACATCGCGCGCTTCACCCTAATCGAGGCCGGTGACGCCCACCGCACGCATCTTGAATGGCTGACCTGGCGGCGCTGGTTCGAGGTCAACGAGATGCCGCGCGCCCAGCCCCGGCGCTGGCTCTACTTCAACTACGCCTACCAGATGGTGCAGGCCGCGCTCACGGGCCAGGGCCTGGTGCTGGCGCGCAGCTCGCTGATCGCCGAAAGCCTGGCCAACGGCGATCTGATCGAGGTGCTGCCCCAGCACCGCATGGACTCTCCGATGGCCTACTGGCTGATCACCGGTCCGCGCAGCGCCTCACGGCCCGAGATCCAGGCGTTTTGCGAATGGCTGCAGGGCCAGGCCGCCACCACCCGCGAGACCATCGGCGAGGTGCCCGACCCCGATACCGTCGATCAGCTGGATTGAGGCTTCAGCCTATCGGCCACACGACGCCGTTGTCGTTGAGGATCGCGTCTAACGGGAGGTCGTGGGCCTCCGGCTCGAAGTCGTCGATGAAGCCGCTCGCAAAGCCCAGCCCGACCGTGAAAGGCCGGGGCTCCAGCGCCGCCAGCGTGCGGTCGTAGAAGCCGCCGCCGTAGCCCAGCCGATAGCCGCCGGCGCTGTAGCCCAGGCAGGGCACGAACAGCAGCGTCGGCACGATTAGTTCGGTGTCCTTGGGCTTCGGGATGTCGAAGGCGTCGTTTTCCATCGGGCAGCCCGGATACCAGGCGTGGAAGGTCAGCGTCTTGTGGACCCGGTCGACCACCGGCAGGCCGATGCGGCGGCGCTGCGGCTCGTCGAGCAGTTCGCCGTCCTCCTTCCAGCGATGCAAGGCAGGCAGCGGGTCGAATTCGCCCTTGATCGGCCAGTAGGCGCCGATCACGGTATCGGGCCGGCCCACCAGCCAGATCCGCATCACGCGCTGAAGCAAGTCGGCGCGCGCGAGGCGGTCGGGCATGGCGAGGCGCT
>NZ_JBFUIU010000765.1:0-4159 GCF_056401695.1 Variovorax sp. P4_D9 | reverse complement strand
GATACAGATGTTGCCGGCCTTGCCCGAACCGCTGGCGAGCTCCTTGCCCCGATCGTCGTAGATCACAGGATGAATGCCGGGAATCGCGGGCCCGGCGCTGCCGGGTTTCATCTGGTGGATGCCCGGCACCGTGCTGCAGAGAAAGCCGCCGGTTTCGGTCTGCCACCAGGTATCCACGATGACGGCTTCGCCCTTGCCGACCATGCGGTGGTACCACTTCCACACCTCGGGCTCGATCGGCTCGCCAACGGTCGTCATGTGCTTGAAGTGGTGGTCGTATTTCGCCGGCTCGTCGGGTCCGTCGCGCCGCAGCGCGCGGATTGCCGTGGGTGAGGTATGGAAGATATTGACGCCGAGTTGTTCGGCGATGCGCCATGGCCGGCCGGCGTCCGGATGGGTCGGAACGCCTTCATACACGACCGTTGAAGCGGCGAGCGCCAACGGGCCGTAGACGATGTAGGAATGGCCCGTGATCCAGCCGATGTCGGCCATGCACCAATACACGTCCTCGGGGTGGATGTCCTGGATGTATTTGGATGTCCAAGTGACGTAGGCGAGGTAGCCGCCGATCGAATGTTGGCAACCTTTCGGCCGTCCGGTGGTACCGCTCGTGTACATCAGGAACAGCGGCGCCTCGGCCGGCAGCGGCATGGGCTCGACACGCTGGCCGCGGAACTTGCCGAGCAGGCCGTTGACGATGACGTCGCGCCCCTCGACGAGCTGCGTGGCGCTCGAGGTCTTGCCCGGGTAGCGCTCCCAGATCAGGACCTTGTCGACCTGCTGGCCAAGGCTGGCGGCCTCCTTCACCGCGATGTCGGCCTTTTCCTTGTGATCGAGCAGATGGCCGGCGCGGTAGTACGCGTCCATCGTGATTAGCACGCGACTCTCGGAATCCCAGATGCGTTCGGCACAAGCCTTGCCGCTGAAGCCGCTGAACACCTGCGAGTGAATCACGCCGAGCCGCGCGCAAGCGAGCATGGTGATCGGCAGTTCCGCCACCATGGGCATGTGCAAGGTCACGCGGTCGCCCGCCTTGAGTCCACAGAAGTCGCGCAACAGCGCCGCGAACTCGTTGACGCGGACGAACAGCTCTTGATAGGTCAGGTGCTGTACCGGCTCGTTCTCCGGCTCGGGCACGAAATGGATGGCGGTCTTGTTCTTATGTTTGACGAGGTGACGATCGACGCAGTTGTGGCAGGCGTTGATCCTGCCTCCGACGAACCAGCGCCAGAACGGCGGGTTGCTGGCGTCGAGCGTCGTCTGCCAGTACTGGTACCAGTCGAGAAGGTCCGCGAATTCCTTGAAGCACTCAGGGAATTTGTCGAGGGCAAAACGCTGGAAGACGCCAGCGTCGGTCAAATTGGCTTGCGCGATGAACCGGCTGGGGGGCGCCACGTAGTCCTCTTCCGGCCAATGCACCGCGATTTGTGCCTCGGAGACATCGACAGTCTGCTGCTTGGCGGGATGGCGAGGCGATCTGTGCTCAGTCATGACGGCGACTCCTTTTTCGGGCAGATCGAATTCCAAGCAAGAAAACCCTATACCACGGTGCCAAAACTTGTCAACCCGGCGGTTATGGCCTAGCCTCTGATCGACACGCCAGCAGCGAAAATGGAGGATCAATCATGGATCTTCTCGTGGAACCTACAGATGTATGGGCAGCGACCATCCAGGACCGACCCGGCGGCCTTGCCGAGGTGCTAGATACGCTACGCGAAGCGGGGGCCGACCTGCAATTCGTCATTGCGAGGCGGACGCCAGACAAGCCAGCGACGGGGGTCGTCTACGTCACGCCGCTGCAGAACGACCGTGAAATCCGTGCTGCGGCACAGGCGGGCTTCAACGTGACACAAAGCCTTCACTCTGTTCGGATCMTGGGTCCGGACCGCCCGGGCATCGCCGCGGAGTTGACGCAAAAGCTTGCTGCCGGGGAAATCAATCTTCGCGGTTTCTCGGCGTCCGTGATCGGCACACAGTTCGTAGCCTACATCGCGGTCGACTCGGTGGGCGACGCCAACAAGGCGATGGAAATCCTGTCGAAGGTCTGAGATCGTGACGACGGGTTCCGGCACCCGAAATGCGGTGGCACGTACGGGCAGGCTGACAGCTACCGCACGCTTGCTTCCGGGCCTGGTTAAGTCAGCGTTCGCGGGTCTTCCTGCTATCAGTTCGGACCCCGCTCGGCACAAAACTCACCCCATGATGGGCCAAATAGTCCCGAATCAGGCGTCGCACCACTTGAGAAGGTGTCACGTCCTGTTGTGCACAAAGTGTTTCGAAGGCCTGTTTCTTAGCCGGATCAATCAGGACCGTAAGGCGGGCAGTCTTAAGCTCCATGATGACTCCAAATATGTTAATTGTATGATAATTTGACAAACATACAAGGCAACTTGGATTGGAGCAACGACCAGCAGGTTTGCCAAGCGTGCGTGGTCCTTGAGGGCCTACGTTACCGCCTGATGGCAATCAGTAAACGACATATCAATGATGTGTCCGCCGTGTTGAATTGCAAGCGGCCTGCCTTGCCGAAACGGCGCCGGCAAACATTCTTCCCGAGGTACGGTCGAGAAGAATCAAGACTTCGAGGGCCGCCCGACTCCGCCCAGGAATCACGCAGAAATGCGGTGCCTCACCAAAACTTCCACCAGGATCGTGACAGGGCTTCTTTCTGTTGCGTGGGAGATGCGAGCGGCTGCGCCTGACTTTCTTGGATGCGTTGGCGTCGGCGCTGCTCCGCCTCAAACGCCTGTGCAACACCAAATGCAAGCTGCTCGCCACGTGCCGCACGCAAGCGCCACTCCCGGGCCAACTCGGCGAGTGCGTCGTCGTCAAGGTCGTTCGGTCTCGAATGCATCTGCTCAGTCGTCGTCGCCGATCAGGGTCTCGCGGCCACTCCCTCCTCCCGTCTCCAGACCGCTCGGGACGAAGGTCTCGCCGTGGCGAGTCAGATAGTCGCGAATTAGACGTCGTACGACCTGTGAAGGGGTGACGTCCTGGCGGGCACACAACGCCTCAAAGGCCCTTTTCTTCGCCGGATCGACCAGCACCGTCAGGCGCGCTGTCTTAAGTTCCATCGGATCTCTCACATGTCAGGTGTATTATAATAATATATCATTTAGTGCAATCTAGATTGCACTCCAAGGCGGGCCTTTTCGATCCTGCTTGGTCGGGATCGTGGAGTCCGATCCGAAGTACGGTCGCAGGTAGCCCAGATGCCGCTCAGCAAGAGTCATCGGGAGCGACCAAGCTAGGAAGAAGGCTCCAAACGAGTCCAATTGCACCCGCAGGGTGCCCGCCCACTGGCGGGCAGTCCCGTCAGCCTTGGAGCGGAGTTTCCTCGACCGATTCAAGCCGACTCTCTACGTACCCGGATGCCCGCCCTACCCGCTCACGTTCGTGTGCGGGGTCCTTCACCTGCTCGGTATCAAGAGCTGAGATACTTCCCTGGCTCGCGGCGTAGGGAGCATGCGGCCCCGCCACCAGAGCACACAGAATTGAGGGCCGGACGAAGCGTAGATTTTCTGCCCCGTTTTCAGTTCTCGCCCCTCGTACTGGGCGGCCATTTGAGCGTGGTTCGGAGGAATCTTCCGAAGCACAACGCGCAATCTAACCGGCGTTCACGGGCACCGGCGTGAGAGGTTCCAGTCCCTGAAACGGTCGACCGCCCTGCCCCTGCGTCTCGAACCAAATCCTGCGTGTGATCGCGCATGCCGTCGCGGCCTCCGTGTGGTGCGCTCGGCACGTCCGTCGAGGCACGGCTTACCCGCATCCGTCGACTCGGTCTCGCCAGACGCTCTGGGAGCTCTCGCCCCCCAGTCCGCCGCGCGGGACTAGCGCAGCACTAGCACGGGCGTGTGCGTGTGGGTAAGGACGTGCAGCGTCTCGCTGCCCATCAGCAGCCGGGTGGCGCCACGGCGCCCGTGCGAAGCCATCACGATCAGGTCGCACGCGCGRGTCTTGGCGACGTCGACGATGGAYTCKGCCACSARGTTCGACTTCATGACCACRGCCTCTGCRCTGTGAACCCCCTTSGCAAGGGCGGTGGCYTTGACCGCGTCCACCGTCTTCTGCGCGGCGGCCGTYGACGTGTGCTGCGCCTCTTCGATCTCGCGCTGATTCARCACGAKMAAACCTTCGAAATAGYTATGCGGTTCGAGGT
>NZ_JBFUIU010000764.1:0-4163 GCF_056401695.1 Variovorax sp. P4_D9 | reverse complement strand
GGCCCGGCGGGTGGCCGCTTCGGCGAACGCCCGCCGCGCGAGGACCGTGGCCCGCGCCTCGGCGACGCAGCTTTCCGAGCCCAGCGCGAAGCGCTCGAACGGGCCGAGTTCGCGCTGCGCAAGCTGGCGTCGCAGGCCCATGGCGAGGCGCTCACGCAGGTGCTAGGGGCCTGGGAGAAGCGCGACGCCGCACARCTGCCCAGTGTCCAGGAGCTGGGCCGCGCGGTGACGCCGGCGGTGCGCAGCAGCTGGTCGCAGGCCATCGGCTCGGCGCCTTCGGCACAACCCTCCGACGCCGCCGAGGCGCTGCTGCGGCTCGAGATGGCGGCCGAGGTGCCGACGCCGGCCGACCAGATCGAGGCCCGCCGCGCCCTGCAGCTCAAGCTCCTGACCCGGCGCGGCGACCCGACGCCGGAACAGACCTGGGGCCAGGATGCAAGCAAGGTGCTGGCCGCCAGCCACGACACGAGTTCTGCCAGGCGGCTGCAGAACGCGCTAAAGGCGCTACTGCGCAAGTGAAGGGAGGGTCGCCGCGGGCGACCCGTGCCATGCTCAGCGGCTTGGCGCCGCGTTGAAGAAGGCGTCGAACAGCGCCGTCAGCGCGTCGAACTCGGCCTGCAGCGCCGAGCGGTTCACGAAATAGGCCTCGCAGGCGACGGCGAAGAACTCGGCCGGCGACTGGGCGCCATAAGGGTCGAGCCAGGGCGCTTCGCCGCCGAAGCGCTCGGCCATGATGGCTTTCTCGCGCAGGGCTTCGTAGGCCGGGTGCAGCACCGCGAACCAGGCGGCGCGCGCCGCCCTCGCGCTGTGCGTGCCAAGGAATCCCGGCGGCAGCGGCGGGCAGCCGTCGGCGGCACCGCTGCGCATGTCGATCTTGTGGGCGAACTCGTGGATCACGACGTTGTAGCCCTCGGTGCGCGTGATGCTGCTGGCCAGCACGTCCTGCCAGCTCAGCATCACCGGGCCGCGGTCCATCGCCTCGCCGGCGACGATCTCGTCGTATTGGTGGACCACGCCCGTGGCGTCGGTGGTCGTGCGGTGTGCGACCACCTCGGACGGGTGCACCACGATGCCGACGAAATCGTCATACCAGCGCAGGCCGCCCTTCAGGTTCAGCACCGGCAGCACGGCCTGGGCGGCGATCGCCAGCGCCACTTCGTCGGTGATCGCGAAACCGTGGGCGCCGTGGAATTCCTTGTCGCGCAGGAACTCGGCCGCGAGCGTGCGCAAGCGGTCTTGTTCGGCGGCCGGGCGTTCAGCCAGGAAGCGGTAGCGCGTCAGTGTCGCCTGCCAGGCCGCATCTGGGATCCTGGGGGGCGCGCGCAGGCTGCGCAGCCAGTCGAACATCAGCGCAGGTCGACGCGCTGGGCGCCCGCGCTCGACAGGCACAGCAACTGGGCGCGCGGCGGATGCGCCGCGGCGTCCCAGTCGCTCAGCACGATGCGGCGCAGGCCGTGACCGAGGTCGTGGGTCGCCGGCCGGTGGGTGTGGCCGTGCACCAGCGTGTGGGCGCCGGCCTGGCGCAGCCAGTCGCGTGCGGCATCGGCGTCGACATCGGCCCACACCATGTCGGGGCTGCGCTTGCGGTCTTCGCTCTGGGCGCGGACCGAACGCGCGAGCGTGCGGCGCTCCTCGAGCGGACGGGCCAGCAGCGCCTGCTGCCATTCGGGGCTGCGCACCTGGGCGCGAAAGCGCAGGTACTCGGTGTCCTCGAGGCACAGCGCGTCGCCGTGGCTCAGCAGCCAGCGCTCGCCGTGCAGCACCAGTACGGTCGGGTCGTCGACAAGTGTCATGCCGCAGCGCGCCGCGAGGTCGGCGCCGACCAGGAAGTCGCGGTTGCCGTGCATGAAGAAGACCGGCCGGCGCGCCGACGCCGCCCGCAGCAGCTCGGCGCATTGCGCCTCGAAGCCGGGCAGGGCGGCGGCGTCGTCGCCGACCCAGACCTCGAACAGGTCGCCGAGGATGAAGACGGCGTCGGCCGGAGTGGTGTCGAGGTAGCCCTGCCAGGCGGCCACCGTGGCCGGCTCCGATTCCTGCAGGTGCAGGTCGGAGATCAGGTCGACCGTGCGCCAGCCGGGCGGCGCGACGATCTCGGCGAATGCCGCCATGCGCGCGGTCGTCAGGCTCATTCGGCAAGCTCCTTGCTTCGCCTTGGGAGCGGCCCAGCGGCTCAGGCCTTGACGGCCTTCTCGATCACGACGTCCTCCAGCGGCACGTCGTCGTGGAAGCCCTTGCGGCCGGTCTTGACGGCCTTGATGGCGTCGACCACTTCCTTGCCGCCGACCACCTTGCCGAACACCGCATAGCCCCAGCCCTGGGCCGAGGGGGCCGTGTGATTCAGGAAGCCGTTGTCGGCGACGTTGATGAAGAACTGCGCGGTGGCCGAGTGGGGCGCATTGGTGCGCGCCATGGCAACCGTGTAGTTGTCGTTCTTGAGGCCGTTGTTGGCTTCGTTCTGGATTTCGGCGCCGGTCGGCTTCTGGGTCATGCCGGGCTCGAAGCCGCCGCCCTGCACCATGAAGCCGGGGATCACGCGGTGGAACACGGTGTTGTCGTAGTGGCCCTTGGTCACGTACTCGAGGAAGTTGGCGACCGTCTTGGGGGCCTTGTCCTGGTCGAGTTCGAGCGTGATCACGCCCTTGTCCTTGATGTGCAGTTCGACTTGCGGGTTGCTCATGGCAGTGTTCCTTTGCTTATTTCGCCAGGGTGGCGGATTGGATGGTGATGGTTTCGACGGGCACGTCCTGCATGCCGCCCTTGTTGCCGGTGCGTGCGGCGCGGATCTTGTCGACGACCTCGGTGCCCGAGACCACCTTGCCGAACACCGTGTAGCCGTAGCCGTCGGGGTTGGGGGCGTCGAGCATGGCGTTGTCCTTGACGTTGATGAAGAACTGCGCGGTGGCCGAGTTCGGGTCGGAGGTGCGCGCCATGGCGATCGTGTACTTGTCGTTCTTGAGGCCGTTCTTAGCCTCGAGCGGGACCGGCGCGCGGGTCGGTTTCTGCTTCAGGTCGGGCGTGAAGCCGCCGCCCTGGATCATGAAACCGTCGATGACGCGGTGGAACACCGTGCCGTCGTACTGCTTGTCCTTGACGTACTGCAGGAAATTGTCGACCGTCTTGGGCGCCTTGTCGGGCGCCAGCTCGATCACGATGTCGCCGGCCGAGGTGGCGAGCTTGACGCGCGGCGCGCTCTGGGCCCAGCTGGGTGCGGCAGCAGCAGCGGCCAGGGCCAGCGTGGCGGCCAGAGCGAGGGCCCGGCGGCGCGAAAGGACTTGAGAAATCACGGGTGGATCACTTTCGTGTGCGTGCGCGGCAGCGCGTTCTGGAAAGGGGTCAGTTGCGCACCGGCTTGCGCACCGGCGGGATCGCCGGCGGCAGGGTGTCCGGGGCCGGCGCGCCGAACATCTGGCGCACCAGTGTGAGCTTCGGCGGCACGGTCGTGTTGCCGGCCTCCAGCTTCAGCGCCCGGGCGTAGGACTGGGCGGCCAGCCGCGCATACACGTCGCCGAGGTTCTCGTGCGCGGTTGCGTAGTCGGGGTTGAGCTTGATCGCCATCTCGAGCGCGGCGCGGGCCTTGTCGAACTGGCTCTGGGCCGCGTAGAGCGCGGCGAGGTTGTTGTAGGGCTCGGGCAGTTCGGGAAAGTCCTGGGTCAGGGCCGTGAAGACCTCGACCGCGTCGGTCTGCTTACGTTGCTCGGTCAGGATCACGCCGCGCAGGAATCGCATCTGCGGGTCGCGCGGCTTGCCGGCGATATAGGCATCGGCCTTGGCCAGCGCCTGGTCGGCCTTGCCCTGGCGCAGCAGGGTGTTGACGTCGGAATAGTCGTCGGCGTGGACGGCGCCGGCCACCAGGGCGAACAGGAGCGCCGCGATGGCTCGGAAGTGGCGGGAGACAGGGAGGGGGGAGAAGGCAGCGTGCTGCATGGAGCCTCGAGAGTGAGAGGAGACGGGTCTCGTAAACACGCGGAAAACTTCCGGCGGTGGCCGTTTACAATGGGCGCCATTGTAGCCGAGGGGGCCTTTCCAGCCGCTCGTCGCCACACCCCCGTCACCCCTGAAAAACCCCCATCGTTCGCCCGTTCCAGCACGCGCGCGAATCGACGTTTCCGAGCCTCATGAGCCTTCGCATCTACAACACGCTGTCGCGTGAACTGGAGGAATTT
>NZ_JBFUIU010000763.1:0-4179 GCF_056401695.1 Variovorax sp. P4_D9 | reverse complement strand
ACTACCTCCATCGGAGCGATTCATGAACACTTCCAGTACAAGTACATTGAAGATCGGGGCCGCTGAGGCAAGGACTGTCGCGAGCCGACTCGGATTTGCGGAGGCGCCGCGTTGGCACGATGGTGCGCTGTGGTTTTCAGACATCGCACGGTCCACCGTCTGCAGGGTTCGCCCTGACGGCGATATTGAAGTGATCTGCAGTGTGCCTGGGCATGCGGCAGGCCTGGGTTGGCTGCCCGATGGTCGACTGTTGGTTGCATCCATGCATGGTCGTGCGTTGTATCGACTGGACGAGGTTGGGCTTCGCATGCATGCGGATCTGACATCGATCGTTCACGCCGATCTCAATGACATGGTCGTGGCCGCTGATGGGACCGCATACGTGGGAAACCTCGGCTACGACGCGAAGAAAGACCCGGTCGTGTCGACCGGGATGGTGATGGTGCGCCCCGACGGGGCGGCCGAAATGCAGTCTGGCGATCTTTTCAGGCCGAACGGATGCGCGATCACCAGCGATGGAAAGAAGTTGCTGATCGCGGAGACTCGCATCGGACGCGTGTCATCCCAACCAATCGGGCCTGACGGCAGGTTGGGCCCGCGATCCGACGTATCGACCTTTTCTGACGGTAGTTGGGCCGACGGACTTTGCTTGGACTCGGAGGGTGCCGTCTGGGTGTGCGATCCGGCGGGGCACCGTTTGATATACGCGGGTCCCGATGGCGCAGTACGTCGGACCGTGGACTTCGGAGCGGAGCAACCGCTCGGCTGCATGCTCGGCGGCGCAGATCGCCGGACGCTGTTCGTCACGCTTGCTCCGCTCCCGTTCGGCCGCAGTTGGGACGACGTGGCGCGCGACCAGGCGAGCAGCATCGTTGCGTTCGACGTGAAAGTGCCGGGAGCTGGCTGGCCTTGGGCCAGCCAAAGGGAAATCGCACTGCACGAACTGTGAAGAGAATCTTTGATGAGTGAATCGTTTCCTACGAAAGCTGTACGGCTCCACCAGCCGGGCGGTCTGGAACACCTTTACTACGACAGCGAACCACGAAGAAGGCCGCTGCCCGGCGAGGTGTCAGTGCGGGTTTGGGCAAGTTCTTTGAACTATCACGACTTCGGCGTCGTGACCGGTGCCATTGCCACAGATGAGGGGCGCATACCATTGTCCGACGGTGCGGGCGAAGTGATGGAGGTTGGCGAAGGCGTGACGGAACTGGGGCCAGGAGACCACGTCGTTGGCACCTTCTACCCCGACTGGCACGACGGCCGCGCTGAGCCAAGCAAGACTTATGCAATTCCGGGGGATCGCATCGACGGATTTGCGCGCGAGTACGTCACGGCGGCTGCAATTGCATTTACCAAGGCGCCGCGTGGTTACACGCACGCAGAAGCAGCGACTCTCCCATGTGCCGCCTTGACGTCTTGGCGTGCATTGATGGTCGACGGACAGCTGAAGGCCGGGGAAATCGTGTTGGTACAGGGATCGGGCGGTGTTTCAGTGTTCGCATTGCAGTTCGCCAAGGCGGCTGGCGCCACCGTCATCGCCACCTCGTCGTCCGATGAGAAGCTCGAGCGCCTACGCGCGCTCGGCGCCGATCACCTCATCAACTACCGAAGCAATCCAGATTGGGGGGAGATCGCCCGAGCGCTGACGGATGGCCGTGGCGTGGATCACGTAGTCGAGGTCGGCGGTCCTGAGACGCTGTCGCAGTCCATGGTGGCATGTGCCATGGGAGGGCATATTGCCTTGCTCGGGGTACTGACGGGCCGGGAAGGTGCGCTCTCCACGGGCCGACTGCTGTCGAATCACATTCGCCTCCAGGGCCTGACCGTCGGTAGTCGCAGTCAACAGCTTGACATGATTCGTGCGATCGAGGCCACTCGCATCCGGCCCGTGATCGACCGTCACTTTCCGTTGGAAGCCTTGGCCGACGCTTTCCGATTCCAGGAGTCCAACCGTCACTTCGGAAAGATCGCTATCGACATCTAGAACCGCGCTTCATCGCGGCGATTCTCGTCGCTTGTTCCCGGAGCGTTCAAGCGCACGAGGCACTTGCCGCGAGAAGCGCCTCAACTGGTCCTCCCACCAGAACTCCGCTCAATTTAGTTGCGCCCTGCCATGACGACAGGGCGCAACAGGCATCAGTCGCTCTTGATGTAAACGCTCTTCTGGTAAAGAAAGCCTTCGATGTGCTCTTGGCCCCCTTTCATGCCATAGCCGCTTTGCTTGTATCCGCTGAAACCGATGGCGGGGTCCGCTACTCCATAGCAATTGATCCAAAGCTTGCCGGCTTTGATGCCATGCATCATCTTCGTCATTGTGCTGACGTTGGTCGTCCAAGCGGCACCGGCGAGGCCATAGACTGTGTCATTGGCAAGCTTCAGAGCATCCTCGGCGGTATCGAAGGGAATCACGGAAGCGACGGGACCGAAGATTTCCTCGCGGGCGATTCTCATGTCGTTGGTGACATTGTTGAACACGGTAGGCGTGACGAAGTAGCCATCCGCCAAGTCGCCATCAAGCCGGGTGCCGCCGGTCACCAGCTCCGCGCCTTCCTCACCTCCGATGGACATATAGCCCATCACGCGTTCCAGCTGGCGCTTGGAAATCAGAGGGCCGAGTTGCACGGAGGCATCGGCAGGATCGCCCACTTTGAGCTTCCTGCTGAACTCGACCAACCTCGAGACGAACTCCTCCTGGATGTTTCGCTGGACGAAGATGCGAGTGCCCGCGGTGCAGATTTGTCCGGAGTTGGTGTAGACGCCCATGGCGGCCCCCTCAACTGCCTTGTCCAGGTTGGCATCTGCAAAAACGATGTCGGGAGACTTGCCCCCCAATTCAAGTTGAATGCGCTTCATGTTGCCGGCCGAAGCTTTGATGATTTCGCGGCCAGTAACAGTCGAGCCGGTGAAAGCCAGACGGTCGACATCCATATGGGCAGCCAGCGCCGCCCCGGCTTCTGCACCGTAGCCGGTGACCACATTGATGACGCCTTCCGGTACGCCGGCCTCCATTAGCAGTTCGGCTGTCCGCAACGTCGTGAGTGAGGCGTCTTCGGCGGTCTTGATGATCGCAGTGCATCCGGTCGCCAACGCGCCGCCCATGATCCACCACATGCTAATGATGGGGCCGTTCCATGGAAGGATGCCGCCGACCACGCCAACTGGCGCTTTGAGTGTCAACGTGGTGAAGTTGCCGGGCAGCGAATTGGGGACGGTGGTGCCTGTCCAGCTCAACGCTTGGCTGGCGAAGTACCTGATGGTCTGGAGCAGAGTCCCTTTCATCGCGCGCGTGCGCGAGATAGGAGCACCCATATCAAGCGACTCAAGCGTGGCCRACTCCTCGAAGTTCCTCTCCAAAACCTCAGCAACACGCAGCATCAGCGCATTCYGTTGATGAGGGGTAAAACGGCTCCACGGCCCCTCAAAAGCCCGGCGCGCAGCAACGACTGCCGCGTCAACATCCTCTTGCCGGCCGCGAGCGAGCGTCGCTAGGACACCACCTGTTGCCGGGTTGAAGGTCTGGATCGTTTCGCCCGAGAGCGACGGTTGCCACCCACCGTTGATGAAATGTTTCTTGGCCGAATCCGCAAGAAATTGCGGCCGATTCGTCGCCGGCAATCGGGTCTTGACTTCACTCATCGCTGTCTCCTAGATAGAAAATTTCCGCTGGTAGGGCAACTGCCGTAGCCCATCGAGCTCAACTGCTCAATGAGGTGGTTCATGGGCTAGTTCGTCGTGACCGATGCGCTGCGCTCGTTCCATTCGATCAGCCGGCGAATGCCCTCCTCGACGGGGACTTGAGGCTCCCACCCGATCAGTTGCTTGGCTTTGTCGCGGCTGTATCCCAGCTTCGGCGTGGCGCTGAAACTCATCTTCGAAGGGTCGTCCTGATATTGAGGCGCGAGGTCGGTCTTGCAGATCTCGTTGACGATCTCCACCACGCGGTTGAGCGTGGTATCCACACCGGTGGCGATATTCATACCTTCGCAAGTCGCATTGCTCTCCATGGCCATGAGGTTGGCGCGGGCCACGTCACCCACATACACGAAGTCGTGGACCTGCGTACCGTTTCCTGGCAGCACCGGGCGCTTGCCTTCCTTGATGCTGGCGTATGTTTCCATGATCCGCGTGGCGTTGATGGCGCGCACGTGCTGGCGCTCGCCATAGACGCTGGTGTAGCGC
>NZ_JBFUIU010000762.1:0-4201 GCF_056401695.1 Variovorax sp. P4_D9 | reverse complement strand
CGATGCGATAGAGCGTCTCGCTGGAGGCCATTTCGAGCTCGTAGATAAAGCGCAGCTTCTCGTCGGCTTCGAGCCGCGGCCACAGCACGCGGTGCACGTCGAGCGTCTGGTCGGAGTCCTCGCAGGAGTATTCGGCCGCCTTGTCGATCGCCACCTGGCTGAAGGAAATCTGGTGCGCGCCCTTGCCGCACAGGTCCTCGTAATCGATGCCGCTGCGGCCCAGGTGCCGCTCGGCCAGGCTGGCCAGGCCATGCGGCTTGTGGACTTCGAGCACGTAGCTCTGCAGCATGGTGTCGTGGGCGTAGCCCTGCACCTCGATGCCGTGGTTGGCGAACACATGGCGGTCGTACTTGACGTGCTGGCCCAGCTTCTTCTTTGCGCCGTTTTCCAGCCAGGGCCGGAGCTTCTCGAGCACCTCGTCGCGCGGCAGCTGCGCGGGCGCGTCCGGGTAGTTGTGACCCACCGGGACATAGGCCGCCTCGCCGGGCTTGACGCTGAAGCTCAGGCCGACAATCTCGGCGCGCATCTCGTCGAGCGAGGTGGTCTCGGTGTCGAGCGCGACCAGCTCGGCGGCCTCGATCTTCGCCAGCCAGGCGTCGAACACCTCCCAGGTCATCACCGTGTCGTAAGCCAGGTTGCTGACCTTCTCGGCGGCCAGCAGGGCCGGATCGCTGAACAGGTCCGGCTCGGCGGCCTCGGAGCCCTTGCGCTGCTCATTCTTGTCGGCCTGCCCGACCAGCTCGGGCGGCACCGCATGCGCCTCGAGCGTCTTCACCAGGCTCTTGAATCCGTATTGCTCGTAGAAATCCTTGAGCTCGTCCGTCTGCTGCGTGCTGATCGCGATCGCATCGAGCGCTGGCAGGCCGCTGACGTGGTCGCCGAGCTCGCAGTCGGTGCGGATCGTGACCAGCCGCCGGCCCTGGGGCAGCCAGTCGAGCGCCTTGCGCAGGTTCTCGCCGGCCTGCCCCTTGACCTCGGCCGCACGCGCGATCAGCGCGTCGAGCGAGCCGTATTCGAGCAGCCACTTGGCAGCGGTCTTGGGGCCGACCTTCTCGACGCCCGGCACGTTGTCGACGGTATCGCCCACCAGCGTCTGATAGTCGATCATCAAGCTCGGCGGCACACCGAATTCGGCCGTCACGCCCGCCACGTCGCGCTTCTTGCCGTTCATGGTGTCGATGATCGTGATGTGCTCGTCGACCAGCTGGCTCAGGTCCTTGTCGCCGCTCGAGACGATCACGTCGATGCCCTGGCTCGCCGCCGTCCGGGCCAGGGTGCCGATCACGTCGTCGGCCTCGACGTCGGGCACGCAGAGCACCGGCCAGCCGAGCATCCGGACCACCCGGTGGATCGGCTCGACCTGACTGCGCAGGTCGTCGGGCATCGGCGATCGGTTGGCCTTGTAGTCGGGATACCAGTCGTCGCGGAAGGTCTTTCCGGGCGCATCGAAGACACAGGCCGCGTAGTCGGCCCGCACCTCGCGCCGCAGTGCCTGCATCATGTTGATCATTCCGCGGATGGCCCCGGTGGCCGGGCTGCTGTTGTCGCCCGGAACGGCGCGCAGATCGGGCATCGCGTGAAAGGCGCGATAGAGGTAGCTCGATCCGTCGACGAGCAGCAGCGTTTTCTTGTCAGTCATCAGGGCATTTTGCCGTGCCGCGCGGCCGACTCCCGAAGACGGAAAAGTTCGGCACATGGTTCTATCCCCCAACCGGTCACGGACCTACAATCCAAATCATGTCCTCCTCTCTGCTCCTCGTTCGCCGCGCCCGCCTCGCCACGTTGGCGCTGGCCTGCGCCGCGCCCTCCGCGGTCGTTTTCGCGCAGAACCCGGCGCCCCCGGCCCCGGCACCCGCCCAGGGACAAGCCGATCCGGACAAGGCGGCCGGCCGCCAGAACCAGCGGATCCAGCGCATCCACACCGAGGACAGCGGCGCCACCATCGACGAGCTGCGCGTCGGCGGCCAGACCCAGGACATCACGGTCAAACCCAAGAACAACGCCCCCGCCTACCAGGTCATGCCCAACGCCGAGGAACGCGTGCGCAACCAGGGCCAGTCCGACTCCAGCGCGGGCGAAGGCGGCTCGCGCGTCTGGTGGAACGTCTTCAAGTTCTGAGCGCGCAGTGGCGGTTTTCACGGAAGTCGTATTCGACGAGGCGGACACGCTCGTCCAGCGCCTGGGCCTGGGGCCGCTGACCGCTCTCAAGGGCATCGAGGGCGGCATCGAGAACACAAACTATTTCGCCAGCACCGAGTCCGGCGAGTTTGTCCTGACCCTGTTCGAGCGCCTGGGCGCCGAACAGCTCCCCTACTACCTCTGCCTGATGAAGCACCTGGCGGCCCGCGGCATTCCGGTGCCCGAGCCGGTGGCCGACCCGGCAGTCGCGCCGCCCAAGGGCCATCCGCTGTCGATCCCGGCCAACGCTCCCTGCGAGCTGCTGCACACGGTGGCCGGCAAGCCGGCGGCGGTGGTCCGGCGCCTGAACGGCAAGAGCGAACTGGCCCCGTCGGAGGCCCACTGCGCCGAACTCGGGCGGCTGCTGGCCTGCATGCACCTGGCGGCCCGGGACTACCCCCGCATCCAGCCCAACCTGCGTGGCCTGGCGTGGTGGAACGACACCGCACCGGTGGTGCTGCCCTACCTGGGTGCCGCACAAGGCTCGCTGCTGCGCAGCGAATTGGCCTACCAGAACCACGTGGCCGAATCCTCGGCCTATGCGGCGCTGCCGCGCGGGCCGGTGCATGCCGACCTGTTCCGCGACAACGCAATGTTCGACACCCACGCCAGCGCCGACGCGCCGCGCCTCACCGGCGTGTTCGATTTCTATTTCGCCGGCGCCGACAGCTGGCTGTTCGACCTCGCCGTGTGCCTGAACGACTGGGCGATCGAGCTCTCCAGCGGTCGCCACGATGGCGCCCGCGCCGACGCCCTGCTGGCCGCCTACGGCACCGTGCGGCCGCTCACCGGCGCCGAGCGTGCGCTGCTGCCCGCCATGCTGCGGGCTGCGGCACTGCGCTTCTGGATTTCGCGCCTGTGGGATTTCCACCTGCCGCGCGAGGCCAGCATGCTGAAGGCCCACGACCCGACCCACTTCGAGCGCGTGCTGCGGCAGCGCGCGCATGCCACCTTTGACATTGCATCCGGCGCCAACGCGCTGGCGGCCTGACCGGACCCGATGAAACTCAACCTCGTACCGGCACGCACCGGCGTGCTCTGGGTCCGCGCGGGGCTCAAGGCCTTCGCGAAGCAGCCGTTGGCCTTCATCTCACTGTTCTTCCTGTTCATGGCGATGGTGTCCATCGCCTCGCAGCTGCCGCTCATCGGGGCCGCGCTCGCGTTGATGCTGCTGCCGACCATGACGCTGGGCCTCATGGCGGCCGCGCAGCAGGCCTCCGGCCCCGAGAAACCGCCCGCGGGCACCGTGTTCCTGGCAGCGCTGAATGCGGTGCGCGCCGACGTCCGGCCGATGGCGGTGCTGGGCGCCCTGTACGCGGGATTGTTCCTGGGCGTGATGGCGATCTCGGCGCTGGCCGACGGCGGCCAGTTCGCCCGCGTCTACCTGCTCGGCGGCCCGCTCACGCGCGAGCTGGCCGAATCGACCGAATTCCAGGTCGCGCTGTGGATCGCCATGGGCCTCTACCTGCCCCTGTCGCTGGCCTTCTGGCATGCGCCGGCGCTGGTCCACTGGCACCGCGTGCCGCCGGCCAAGAGCCTGTTCTTCAGCTTCGTGGCCTGCTTCAAGAACTTCGGCGCCCTTACCGTCTTCGGCCTGGCCTGGTTCGGCGTCTTCATCGGCGCCGGCATCGTGCTGAGCCTGCTCGCGAGCCTGCTGGTGGCGGTCGGCGCCATGGCCAGCGAAGGCGCCGCGGCGATCGGCGGTGCGCTGATGATCGGCGGCGCGCTGGTGATGGCCGCGATGTTCTTCACCAGCACCTGGTTCACCTTCAGGGACAGTTTCCAGGCCGACTGAGGGCTGATATGGCTTGATCCTGTCAAGAGCCCGAGCCGATCTCTCCGGGTGCCGGATTGCAGGATCTTTCGCGAATGCCGGATAGGGAACGCGGCGGAGCCGGGTGCGTGAGCGACGGTTGATCATGCTGATATGCGTGGATTGGCTACCGACAGTTCATGTATTCGTCGCGGGGCTGCCTGCTTTCTAGGATCTGCGATTGGTCACTTGCGTGGCTGCGCAATAGCC
>NZ_JBFUIU010000761.1:0-4206 GCF_056401695.1 Variovorax sp. P4_D9 | reverse complement strand
CGGCAGCATCGGTATTGCAGGTGCGGAAGAACGCATGGACCGCAAGAAGCTGAGCGCGTACTGCGAGGCCGTCGTGGGGGCCGCCAATCGCCTCACCCAAATTCTGACCGACGAAGTGGGCGAAGAGGTCCGGCAGCCCCGCGCCTTCGGTTCCGTATCGGCGCGCGCGTCGCGGTGAGGGCAAGGAGGACGGCGGCCCCCTCACCGCTCATTGGGAATCACGCCGTCGCGTCTGCCGGAAAGCCGAACATGGCCTTGACTTCCAGATATTCCTCCAGACCGAACACGCCCATTTCGCGCCCGTTGCCGGACTGCTTGTAGCCCCCCATGGGTGCATCGGGGCTGCTCGGGGCGCCGTTGAAGAAGACTCGGCCGGCGCGCAGTCGCGCGCCAACGGCGTGACCTCGTTGCGGATCCGAGGTGAAGAGGTACGCACCCAGGCCATACACGGTGCCGTTGGCGATTTCGATCGCCTCATCCTCGGTGCGGTAGGTCATGACGGCCAGTACGGGGCCAAAGATCTCTTCCCGGGCGATGGTCATGTCCGGGGTGACTTCGGCAAACAACGTGGGCTGCACAAAGTAGCCTCGCTCCAGGCCACGCGGGCGACCCAGGCCGCCACACACCAGCCGAGCGCCCTCTTCGATGCCTTTGGCGATGTATTCCTGAACCCGCTCGAACTGGGCCTGGTTGACCACCGGCCCCATCGTGGTGGCTTCATGAAGAGGGTCGCCCACGACAACTTTGTTCATCTCTGCGGCGGCCAGCCCAAGCACTTGCTCGAGTTGGCTCTCGTGCACCAGGATGCGCGTGGGCGAATGGCAAGACTGGCCCGAGTTGGAGCAGCCCCGTGCGACGTTCCAGCGCACCGCTGCGGCCAGGTCCGCGTCGGGCAGGACGATGTTGGCCGACTTGCCACCGAGTTCCTGGCACACTCGTTTGACGGTAGGGGCCGCGGCCTGGGCGATCAGAACGCCGGCGCGCGTGGAGCCGGTGAAGGACACCATCTCCACGTCCGGGTGACTGGAGATGGCGTTGCCCACCGTAGGCCCATCCCCATTCACGAGGTTGAACACGCCCTTGGGAAGCCCTGCCGCATGCAGGACTTCAGCGAGCTGAATGGCACTAACCGGCGTGAACTCGCTGGGCTTCGCCACCACAGTGCAGCCCGCAGCCAGCGCGGATGCAAGCTTCGTGCACAGGATCTGCACGGGATGGTTCCAGGCGGTGATGAGTCCGCACACGCCGATGGGCTCGCGGCGGATGAGGTGCGGCCCCATGCGCGTCTCGAACTCATAGCTGGTCAAGGTCAACGCCGCCTGCCTGAAGGCATCAATCGCGGTTCGGACCACGCCCACCGCGCTTTGAGGCGCACCCATCTGCTGCGTCGCGGCCTGCATCAGGTCGCCCTCTCGTTCCTCGAGCGCCTGCACGATGCGCTGCAGTTGCGCCACGCGATCGGCCTTGCTCGTCGCACTGAAGCCCGCAAAGGCCGCGCGGGCGGATTTCACCGCGCGATCCACGTCATCGGCTGCGCCCAGCGCGACGGTGGCAAAAACCTCTTCCGTCGCGGGGTTCACCAATTCGAACGTCTTTCGGGAAGACAAGGGGTCGACCCACCAACCATTGATGTAGAACTTGCCGTAGTGATTCATTGCTTAAATGTCCTGTGAGGGGACCAAGAGTCAGAGGAATCAGTGGCTGTGGGTCAGCCCACCGTCGCATGCGATGGTCTGGCCACTGACGAAAGCGGAAGCAGGCGTGCTGAGGAACATGACCAGCCCCACCAAGTCGGAGGGAACCTGTCCCTTGGGAACGCACTGTTGTCCCAGCATCTGCTGGCGGCGCTCCAGCGTTGGGTTGACGGCGCGATCTACCTCCGTCGCCACGCCGCCCGGCCGCACGCAATTGACCGTGACGCCATCTTTGCCAAGCTCGCGCGCCAAGGCATTGGTCATCCCGATGAGCGCCGACTTGGATGTCACGTAGTGCAGGTAGTTGGCCACTCCCAACGGTACCGAATCGGACGAGATGTTGACGATGCGCCCCCATTGCGCGGCGCGCATGGTCGACGCCACTGCGGATGCGCAGTTGAACACCCCGGTGACGTTGACTTTCATCACCAGGTCCCACTCCTGCTGGGAAATTTGGTCGAACGGCTTCTTTTGGAGTGTTGCAAAGATCGCCGCGTTGTTGATCAGCGCGTCAATGCGCCCGTGCTGCGCCAGAACGCCCGCAGCCATTGCATCCACCGACGCCCTGTCGCCAACATCGACCTTCGTTGCCATGGCTTGGCCACCGGCCGCCTCTATTTCCGCGCRCACGCGTTGCGCGCTCTCGAGGCTGAGGTCGGCAATGACCGGAATCGCCCCGGCTGCGGCGAACTGCCGGGCGAACTCACGACCAATGCCTTGGCCGGCGCCAGTGATGATGACCACCCTGTCCTTGACGCTGAAATCCCGGGCAGACGCCGGCACGCCGGAATCGTCGGGGGTGTGGACAAAAGCTTTTTCGTTCATCTGATATGACCCTTAGGAAGTTGTTTTCAAGGAAGACGCTGGCCGGCAGATGCCACCGGCTCCCCGCGGAGGCCGCGTGGCCTCGACGGCCTCACTGCGTTGTCAAGTTCGTCGAGCGCACCAGCCTGCCCCATCGCTCGAGATCGCGCCGCTGGACGGCCGCAAGCTCGTCGCCAAAAACTGGCATCGGCTCCAGTCCAAAGTTTGTAAAGGCATCCTTGACTGGCTGGGTCTGCACCGCCTTCTGCAAGATGCCCCGCATGGCTGCGACGATGGCCGGCGGCGTTTTCGCTGGGAAGTAAGTCGCCCACCAGCCCGTCACCTCGAATCCGGCCAGTCCTTGCTCCTGGAGGGTGGGAACGTTCGCAAGTGCCTCCATTCGGCTGCCCCCCGATACCGCCAAGGGGCGAACGCGCCCGGTCTTGTGCTGCGCAGCAGAGCCGGGCAAATCCATGAATACCAGGTCCACCTGACCGCCTGCCAGGCCGGTGATCGCCTCCGTCTGCGACTTGTAGGGCACCGACAGCAGCTTGATACCGGCGACGCTTTGCAGCAATTCGCCCGCGAGGCGAGTTGTCGCAGTTCCACTGCCAAAGCTGTACTTCCCAGGATGGGCCCTTGCAGCCTCAATAAACTCCCGGGCGCTCTTTTGCGGCAGGCTCGGCCCGGCGTTCAAGATGAGCGCGAACTTGCCGACTCCGCCAATGGGCACGAAGTCGGCGACCGGATCGTACGAAAGCTTGCCCAACATGTGGGGGTTCAGCACCTGGGTCGAGCTGGTTGTCATGACCAGCGTGTAGCCGTCGGGGGCTGCCGCCTTGGCGGCGCTCATGCCGATCTGCCCCTCCGCGCCGGCCTTGTTCTCCACGATGGCGTTGAGCCCCGAGACTTCGGTAATCCCTTGGGCGAGCGCGCGCGCCAGCAGATCGGTGGAGCTGGCAGCGCCAAACGGCACCAGGATTTTGAGCGGCCTGGACGTATCAGGGTACGACTGAGCCCAAGCCGACCCGAGGGCCAACCATGTCGATCCCAGAACCAACCAGCGCAACAACGTTCTCATGGCGTCTCCTGTTAGATCTCGGTCGCCGGGCACAGTGGGCACTGATGGCCACTTCTCAGCGAAACCAGACCTGAAATTCACAATCCGTTGAATTCAAATATACCGCCATTTGGGATTTATTTCAAGCAACGATTGTGGTCTAAAGAAAGATCTGCACGGACTTTTCCTCCGTGTACGAGTACAACTCCTCCAAGCCGCGCTCGCGTCCCAGCCCGCTGTTCTTGACGCCTCCGAACGGAATGGCGCGAGCATTGGAGGCGACGCCATTGATCCAGATGTAGCCAGCGTGCAGCCGGCGCGCCGTCTTCAGAGCCACTGAGATGTCCCGCGTCCAAATGGCGCCTGTCAGACCCAGCTCGACGGAGTTGGCAATGGCAATGGCCTCATCGACGTCACGCCAACGCATGATGGAAAGAACCGGCCCAAACACCTCCTCGCGAGCCAGCCTCATGTCCGGCGTCACGTCAGCGAAGACGGTCGGTTCGTACCAGAAGCCGCGCTCARACTGCTGGCCTTCGGGGCGCCGCCCGCCTGTAAGTAGTCGCGCGCCCTCCTCCTTTGCTTGCGCCACGTACTGCTCGACCCGCTCGAGTTGCGCCCGAGAGATGATCGCGCCCATCTGAGTAC
>NZ_JBFUIU010000760.1:0-4208 GCF_056401695.1 Variovorax sp. P4_D9 | reverse complement strand
CTTGAAGGTCTTGCTCGGCGTTGTGCCAGCCCACGCCGTCGAGGTGGGCCGCGACGTGTTTTCGCACGTCATCCTTCGAGGGTTTGCCTACGGAGTAGCTCCCGAGCTTCATGGTGGCGAGGGCGGCGTCATCGGTGYTCGCCTTCGGGATTGCCTCGTCGATCATCTTCAGGAGGTCGGCGCGCAGTTCAGAAGGCTTGCGGCCCTCGGCCTGGGCCGCCTTCTTGATCGACTGGGCCACCACGGGCGCGGTCGCTGCCTCGGGCGCTTCGCCGGGGTCAGCGTGCGTGGCCTGCGCCGGCGCGGCGGGCGCTGCGGCCGGGGCCTCGATCGGCCGATAGCGGTTGATGGCCTGCGACACGGCCTCGAATCGCGTGTTGTAGACCTCGTGGCCCGTCGGGTCCATGTCCTTGTCGAACCGCGTGATGCGCCATTTGCCCGCCTCGCTGGTGTCGCGGGTCACGCCCACGTAGCCGTAGCCGGTCGGCACCACCATGCCCTCGGCCTCCTCGCCCAGCTCGCGCGCCAGCTCGGCCTCGGAGTCGCGGCGCTCCTTGGTGAACTTCGACAGCTCCGGGATGCTCATGCCGCTCGGCGGCGAGGCCGGGAACTGCTCGCGCCACTGGGCGATGCGCTCGGCCGGCGTCTTGGGCATGACCACCTTGGCGCGCGGGCCGTTCTTCAGCTCGGCGGCGGTCGGGTTGGTCGAGTGGGTGCGGTTGGTTTCGCGCGGGCTGTCCGTCCATGCGCCGCCGGGCTCGGCCTGACGCACGGCATGCACGGTGACGCTCCATCGCTCGCCAGGCGTGGCGGGCGGGGTGTAGCTGATGACGCGATCGAACCCGCCAAAGCTGCGGACGATGTTGCCAGGAGTGAAGTAGGCGGCGCGGGCCTCCTCGGCTTCGCGTGCCTCGCGGTCGGCCTTGCTCTCGCGCTTAGGCTTCGGTGCTGGCGCCGGTGCTGCTGCGCCTTCCTGACGGGCGCGGAAAGCTGCGTTGTCGCGCTCCAGCGCCGGGCCGTGAACCTTCTTCAGCGCGCGGTCGCGGGCGTTCCATGCCTTCGTCTGCGTGGCGTGCTCGGCGAGCTGCTCGGGCGTCGGGTTGGCGCCGTAGAGCTTCGCGATAGGGCGCGGCTGGCTCTTGCGGTGCTCGGCGATGAGATCCGCGATCTCGGCCGCGCTCTTGCCGTCCGTCTCGCGCTCGATCGGCGTCTTGAACAGGTGGGAAACATCCTCGTTCGTGACCTTCTTCGGCTTCGCGGGCGCAGCCTGGGCGCCGGGGAGGCCGTCGAGGTACTGGCCAAGCATCGAGCGCTGCTCGCCGATCTCGCCGACGGTGCGGTTGATCGAGGCGTCGGCCGTGATCGTGCCGCGCTCCTGCAAGACCTTGATGGCGCTGGCCATCACGTCGCGGTAGTCCTGTCCGCCGACGATCAGCACGTCGCGGATCGAGCGGCTGCCGATCGCGGCGGCGATGCGGTCGACCTGAAGCCCCAGCTCGGCCAGGACGGCGGATTGGCGCTCGGGCGTCATGCGCTCGTCATACGGGTCGATCGTCTTGTCGCGAGACACGAAGCCGTGCTTCGCCGACAGCACCACCATCTGCGGCTTGGTGCCGAGCTGCGCCTCGTGCGTGCGCCACGTCGACCAAAACGGGCCGGTGTAGATCTCGTCGGCGCGGGCGCGGTGATCGAGCTTCGAGCTACCGCAGGCCATCAGCACGAGGCACTCGTCGGGCTTCACGTCCTCGGCGCGCTGCTTGCCGTTCACCACCTCCTCGGCAGTGACGGCCGCCGGCGCGGCCTGGGCGCCAGACAGGGCCTTGAGCTTCGCGAGGTCGCCCTCGGCGCGCTCGATGTTGGCCTCGGTCATCACGCGCTTCGAGTGGATCTCGGCGCCGACTTTCGTGGCCAGGGTGTTGAGCTTGTCGAGCGGGAGGCCTTCGAGGAATGTGTCGATCGCCTCGGCCGCCGGCGGAGCTTCCTGCTTGCGCTCGCGCAGCGCGGCCAGATCTTTCCGCTGCTTCGACTTCTCGTGCGGCGTCTGCGGCTGCGGAGCCACCACGGCGCCGTAGATGCCGGAGGCCGGCTTCTTCGAGCGCTTCGGATCGTTGATGAAGTCCTTGAAGGCCTCGGGCGTCATTTCGGTGACGCGGCCGACTTTCCAGCCGGCATCGAAGTTCGCCTTGTAGGCGGCCACGGCGGCCACCTTCGACTTGAACCCGATCATCGACTTGGTTTCGTCGAAAGCGCCGGTCTTCTGGTCGATCTGGTCGATCACATAGACGTTCTTGGCCTCCTCGGGGTGAGGGCCGACGTAAACGTCATGGTGGTCGCCGTCGGCGGCCTCGGTGCCACGCACATAGCCGTAGTGGTGGCTCATTTCGTTGGCCCACTCGACGCCATCCGGGCTCACGCCACGGCGCACGGAGCCCTGCGGGTTCTCGATGCTCACATCCATGCCGAGCACGGTGATGTGGCCCATCTTGTAGTTCCCGGATTCCTTCTGGGCCTGGGTGGGCTCGGGGAGGTCGTTGCGCGGGCTGGTGGCGGCCTCGTGGGCCGCGTCGTCGATCGAGGGCTCGGGCGCCTCGTTGTCGGCCGGCGCCGGCGCGGCGCCCTGCTTGGTCTGCTCGAGCTTGGCCAGCACCCCGCGCTTGGGCTTCGGCTCGGCGGCAGGCGCGGCGAGCGCTGGTTTCGTCAGATTGCGAAGCGCCTTGAGTCCGATCGACTCGGCGCGCGGGCGAACCTTGTCGGCCAGCTTCTCATCGTTCGTCAGAAACAGGCCGTGGCTCGTCTCTACCTGGTGAAGCCCGCTCCAGTTGAGCCCCTGAAGGTCAAGCCCCATCTCGGGGTCGGACTCCAGAAGAACGGCGTTCACGTCGCTGTCAGGGTCGCGCAGCGTTGCGATCAGCTTGGCGAAGTCGGCGCGCGGAGTCATCGCGGCGCTGGGGTTGCCGGTCAGGTGCTCGAACGGGTCTTTGGGGTCGAGCACTTCCGACACTTCGATGCGCTTCGTCGGCCCGGCGGCGGCCGGCAGGAGGGGCGTGTTCTCCGGAAGCGGCTTGCGCGTGATGCGGGATTCCGTCTTTCCGTTGAACTCGACCGGCTCCACGCGAAGCCCGGTCAGGTCGTAGCCGGCGCGGGCGAGATCGTTCGGGGAGATTTGCAGGGTCACTCCGCTCGCCGTCTCGTCGGTGCGCAGGCTGTCGAGCACGTGAACGTAGCGCGGGTCTTGTTTCTTCTCCTGGTCGTCGTCCACGAGCTCGAACTCGGCGCGCTTCTTCTTGCGCTCGTCGAGCTTGGCCAGGACGCCACGCTTGGGCTTCGTGGTCGGTGCTGGTGCAGGTGCAGGCGCCATCTCGCGCAGCTCCTTGCGCACCCACTCCAGATTGTTCTCGTAGTACGAGTCTTCGATGGCGTTGCGGATGTCGAACTCGCTCTTGCCCGCGTCGATCGCACCCTTAAACAGGGCGGGCTCGATGCCGTGGAACTCCTGCGCCAGGCGGTCGCCCAGCGGGATGCTCTCTGCGTTGTTCGCCATGAACAGGGCGTAGGCGAAGCCCTCGGGGGTCAGGCTGCGCTCGTACTTCGCGCTGCTCGACAGCTTGTGCATCTTCGAGCCCTGCGTGGGCTCCACGGGCGCGATCGGCAGCTCGTTGTGGAAGTTGCCGTACAGCTCGGTGCGCTTCGTGTAGTTGTCGCCGAAGTGCCACGGGTCGAATTTCAGCAGGGGCTCCGGGAGATTGTTCTGCGTGCGAATTCGGCCGGTGGGGTTCTCCATCACCCAGACGGGCGGGCGGAAAAGCTCGATGGTGCGCAGGGTCTGGCGCACCAGTTCGTTGCTGACCTCGGTGCGGCCGTCCTCGTCCTTCTCCTTCCACCATTGCGAACCGCTGTTCGCAAAGTCGGTGCATGGCGGCTGCGCGAGGATCGCCCAAATCTCGTCATTGCCGTGCTGCTCGAGCAGGTTCTCGGCGCTGAACTCGCTGATGTCGCCGCCGGTCTGCAGGTCGTAGGTGTAGACGTTGTAGCCCGCGTCGATCCATGGCTGTGCCAGCACGCCCGATGCGTCGAACAGGCTAATGACGGTGCGATTGGCGTTGGCCGACACGTTCTCACGGCCTTGGCGATCGGCCTCGGCCTTCCACGATTCGAGGCGCGCGGCGGCCTCGGCCGGGTCGATGAACGGCATGCTCGGTGCCGTCGGG
>NZ_JBFUIU010000759.1:0-4216 GCF_056401695.1 Variovorax sp. P4_D9 | reverse complement strand
GTCGCGCCCCGTGCGGGCGCGTGGGTTGAAACATGTCTTCGATGAAGGCGGCGGGTTGCATGGTGGTCGTCGCGCCCCGTGCGGGCGCGTGGGTTGAAACCTCCCCGAGCGCATGGATTACTGCAGCATACGTGGTCACGCCCCGTGCGGGCGCGTGGGTTGAAACATGTCGATCACGCGCGTGATGCGCGGAAGGTCCCCCGTCGCGCCCCATGCGGGCGCGTGGGTTGAAACTGGATTTGCGGGAGCTTGAGCTTGCGGGTCATTCGGTCGCGCCCCTTGCGGGCGCGTGGGTTGAAACAAGGAGAAGCTGGACTACTACCGCGATGTGCGGGGTCGCGCCCCGTGCGGGCGCGTGGGTTGAAACAGCGTGACGGATGCGCCCACATAGCGCGCCTCACGTCGCGCCCGTGCGGGCGCGTGGGTTGAAACGCGCGGCAGAAGTCGAGCATCTCGGAGGTCGACGGTCGCGCCGCCGTGCGGGCGCGTGGGTTGAAACAGGCATCCGTCGATGATTGTGCGATCGGTGCTGCGTCGCCGGTCACAAGGCGCTGGCGGGCGCCGCGAACCGTGTGCTGGGAATCAACGACGGCAAGAAGTTCAGGAAGTGACTTTTGTCTTCAAGTCTATTCAGCTGAGACATGGGGGCCCACGATTGCATCGGGTCAGTGGCTATAAGCAGCCAGTTGTGTCGGAAAACGTGAAAAACTGCCGGCACTCGATTTCGAGCGGCCAGTGCGGCTGGCGCCCACAACTCATCGGCGCCCCCAGGGGCACGCTCCGTACCCACCGTAAAAATGCCGAGGGGTGGATCTCCGCGTCCGTCTGCTTTTGGCGGTCGTGCAGCCCGTTGTACACCTGAGGAGAACCAAGGGTCAAAGCGCAAGGTGTGGTTGGCGGCTGCGCTCGCATCTGGACGGGCACTCACGTTGCTCGATGAACCCACGGGCGGGCTCGACGCCGCATCGATTCGCTTCATGTGGCGCGCACTCGCTGACCTGGCTGAGCGGCCCGACCGTGCCATCGTCGTTGCAAGCGCTGCGCGAATTGATTCCGGTCCCTGCTTTCCAGTTCGGCCAGGGCAGCCCACGCATACAGCGCCTGGCCTATGCTCTTCTGCTCATCGCACCCGCGGGAGGATCGCGCCGATAGTCCGCATTGCCAGTTGTCCAAACCTGCGGTGCGGCGCAAACTTTGCTGGGTTCGATGTTGTCTCTGGTGCGGAGAGTTCGATGAAGAACGTCGTTTTTGTCGTCCTGGGATTGACGATGTTGTGGCCTGCGGCTGCGAGCGCCGGACCGCTGTACGGCACTGTCAAGATTCAGCAGACGAACATGCCAGCGGCAGGCGCCAGGATCTCGGTCGCCTGCCCCTCATTCAGCCGTCCCGCCCAGCCGCCTACCGATGTCGTGGCCGACGGGCGGGGTAGTTTCTCGATGCGCGTGCCGGCCAACGGCCGATGCGAAATGCGCGTACAGCGCGACAACAAGGTCGGTGCCGCATTCGAGGTCTTCGTATCCAACAATCCAATGCGCTTCGATTTCGCGATCGACGGCGCGTCGAATCGGATGCGCTGATGAAACCCGCTCCCAACCCAGGCAGCGAGAGCGCGGCGACAAATGGGGCCGTTGCCATTGACCGCGTGCTGGTCACTCGTGCCAGCGAGTCCGGCCCGGCAGATCCTGGCGCCGAAAAGAAACCCTCTGACAGTAGCAGCAAGGCGCTCGAATGGACCAAGGCGATCGGCATGCCCCTCGTCACGCTCGCGGTCACCGTCTTCGGTGGCTACTACTTCACCAGCCTGACCAAGGAACGCGATGCGCGCGAAAGCGGCGAGCATCTGTATGCGCAATTGCTGACGCAGCGCGAACAATCGGACGCATTGATCCGCAAGGACATGTTCGGTGTCGTGATCAATCGCTTTCTGGCCACCGCCAAGGAGGAGGACCTGCGCAACAAGGTCCTGCAGCTCGAACTGCTGGCCAGCAACTTCAACCAGTCGCTCGATCTGGCGCCGCTGTTCAAGGATCTTGCGCGGCAACTGGCGCAAGGCACCGGCCCGAAGCCCTCGGAAAGTGTCGAATTGAAGAAAAGGCTCGATCAGACAGCCTCCAATCTGATCTTCAAACAGGTCAACGGTCTCGCACGGCGGGGCTACGTCAAGGACGAGCAAGTTTCTCTGGCCGATTGGGAAAAGTCGTTCGGTACTCCATTCATCGACGTGACGATCCCGAAGTCGCGGTTGGTCCCTTCCACCACGTACGCACCCGTTGTCGGCACGGAGCAGATCCGCTTCACGGTCGAAGTCGTCGATGTCAGTCTCGAGCGGCGGGAAGTCGAGATCCGCCTGCGCGCGGATTACTCCGGCGAGGACGATCAGGACGTGGACCGGCATTTCTGGGTCGGGCAGTACGCCTTTCCGATGCTCGACAACACTCAGTTGCCGCATGGGCTGCGCGCCTCGGTTGTCATCACCGACTTTTTCGTGCCTGAAGCCGAGAAGGAGCGCGAGACCAATACCTTCGTGAAGCTGCATCTCATCGTCTTCCCGGCGGCGAGCGCGAGCTTCAAGGAGCGGCAGGACTACGACGACATCTTGCTGGACATGCTGCGCGCCAAAGGCAGCTCCGTGCGTCGAGAAAGCGAGTAACTACCATGCCTGATATGTCGTCGCGGCGCCGCGCCCTGGTGCAAGCGTTCATCGCCCTCGGTCTGGTTTTGGGGTCGCGCATCTCCCGTGCGCAGAAGAAAAGCGATGAACCGCCCGGGGCGGACGGCGAGGCCGGCAAGGCCGCCGATGCGGAGAACGCGGCCAAGGGCACGCCGAAGAAGGCGACGACTGCCGTACTCACCGTCGTTGTCACCGGCGGCGACAAACCCGTCGCCCAGGCCGAGGTCAAGGTGAAGTTCCCTCCTGCGGTAGGCGGCGAGGCGATGCGTCCGACCAATCAGGATGGGGAGGCCACTTTCAGTTCCGCCGGGATCGGGACCGCCAAGGTCCGCGTCATCGCAAAAGGGTGGGAGAGTGCATTGCAGGAGATCAAGCTCAAGGATGGAGCGCAGCGGATGGCGATCAAGCTCAAATCGCAGACGGATGGCAAATAGGTAGGCAATCTGGTGAACGGCCGAAAAGCGCAGGTTCGTCCCCCCGCATGGAAGCGGCGAAGATGCATGGCACTCATGGGTTATGGCTTCTAGAGACGAATGGGGAGACATTCTGGCCCTGGGGCGAACGGCCGCTCCTGGCCCGGATGCTGCAACAAGACCTGCTGACACTCGTAGAAGCTCGAACGAAGTGAGGCAGTCGCGCTTAGAACCCCAGGGCGGTGGTCATGCCTCTCTCGGGCGGGTAGAGAGTCGCGCTCCGCGTGGGCGCGTGGGTTGAAACTCGTCGATCTGCGACTGCATCAGCTTGGCGCGCAGGGTCGCGCCCCGTGCGGGCGCGTGGGTTGAAACTGCCCCAGCTCCCAGGCCTGCCACGTGCGGGTGCGTCGCGCCCGGTGCGGGCGCGTGGGTTGAAACTATAGATGAGGGGCTAAGAGACGGCGGTCACTTCGGTCGCGCCCCGTGCGGGCGCGTGGGTTGAAACATCGTGGGTAACGTGGCTGCGCAGAAGAAGGGGGAGGTCGCGCCCCGTGCGGGCGCGTGGGTTGAAACGAGTTCTGGCGCGCGATGATGATGAATCACGATCTGTCGCGCCCCGTGCGGGCGCGTGGGTTGAAACTACGGCTACGACTGCGTCGACCTGAAGATGTCGCGTCGCGCCCCGTGCGGGCGCGTGGGTTGAAACGCCGCGACAACCTCGAGCGGCTACAGAAAGAGGTCGGTCGCGCCCCGTGCGGGCGCGTGGGTTGAAACGAGCCATCGAAGCCCATGGTCAGCGTGACCGATGCGTCGCGCCCCGTGCGGGCGCGTGGGTTGAAACATTCCATGTTTAAGGTGAGGCGACGAATCGCGGCCGTCGCGCCCCGTGCGGGCGCGTGGGTTGAAACGACACGCTCGCGGCCAGCGCTGTGCGCCGCCTGACGTCGCGCCCCGTGCGGGCGCGTGGGTTGAAACTTGTCCTGGTTGGTCAGGAAGATGGACGGCTGCAGTCGCGCCCCGTGCGGGCGCGTGGGTTGAAACCTCCTTTTTGATTCTTGCGGCTCTACGTGCGGCCGGTCGCGCCCCGTGCGGGCGCGTGGGTTGAAACAGGAGCGAAAGCAGGAGCGAAAGC
>NZ_JBFUIU010000758.1:0-4219 GCF_056401695.1 Variovorax sp. P4_D9 | reverse complement strand
GGATGCGGTTCTCCGAGATGTCGCGGAAGAAGCGCTCGACCATGTTGAGCCACGAGGCGCTGGTGGGCGTGAAGTGCATGACGAACCGCGGGTGCTTGGCGAGCCAGGCTTGAACCTCCGGGTGGGTGTGGGTGCCGTAGTTGTCCACGATCAGGTGCAGCTGCAGGTGCTTGGGCGTCTTGCGTTGGATCAGGCGCAGGAACTGCAGCCACTCGACGTGGCGGTGTTGCTGCTGACACATCGAGATCACGGTGCCGTCCAGGGTGTTCAAAGCGGCGAACAGCGTGGTCGTGCCATGGCGCTTGTAGTCGTGAGTGACGGTGCCGGCGCGGCCTTTCTTCATCGGCAAGCCCGGCTGGGTGCGGTTGAGCGCCTGAATCTGACTTTTTTCGTCGCAGCTGAGCACCAGGGCGCGCTCGGGTGGGTTCAGGTACAGCCCCACGACGTCCAGCAGCTTGTCCTCGAAGCGAGGGTCGCGCGAGAGCTTGAAGCTGCTCTGGCGATGCGGCTTCAGGCCGTTGCGCTGCCAGACGCGGCGAATCGTTGTCGGCCCCACCCCGAGCTGCGCGGCCAGCGTGCGCGTGCTCCAGTGCGTGGCCGCGATGGGCTTTTCGTGAAGCGTCCTGTCCACGATGCTCGAYTCAAGCTCGGCGGTCACGCTGGGGGTGCGCCCGGGGCGCGGCGCATCGTGCATCAGGGCCTCAACCCCGCCGTCCAGGAAGCGCTGGCGCCACAAGGCCACCTGGCGTCGGTCCAAATCGACCTCGGCAGCGATGTCCTTGTTCTGCCAATCATTCGCGGCCAACAGCACGATCCTGGCTCGCTGCTGCACGCGGGCCTCAACGCGGCCGCGCCGGGCGAGCGCAGTCAACTCCCGTTCGGCAACAGCATCCAGTTCGATCTTCCGGGCAACGCGCATGGCTCAAACCTCCGCATTTCGAGCGCACTACACTAGGTGCCAGACTTCTTCGTCGTGTTCATGGTCGCGGACATCGCCGACACAACGCGCGCCCACTCTTCGTCCGTGAGCAGAAGATTCATCTGAATGCGCAACAGCGTATCCTCGCACTCCAGATGGGCGCGCATCAGTTGGGAATGCTGCGAGAGCAGATCCTGCACCACGAGAACCCTGCATAGGGCCGCCCGCAACCGTTTCTCCGTGGCGGTTAACGATGTCTCACAGCCTGACGACCTTGTCATGCCGCGGCTTGGCATTGGCGTTCGGCGCACGGGGGCGCTCGGCATTCGCGGTTGAACGAGTCGGTGTCCCTCGAGCGCGATGGAAGCGCCATCCATTTTGACCGGGCGCAAGCCTCCGATAGGCGGACGCGGGGATGATGTCCGGCAATCCAGGAGACTAACGATGCTTTTTGCGAATCGCCTCGACGCCGCCGAGCGCCTCTCACAAGCCTTGCGATCCTGGAAGGGACATCATCCGCTGATTCTGGCGATCCCCCGCGGTGCGCTTGAAATAGGGCGCGTCCTTGCGGACCGCTTGGACGGCGAACTCGACGTGGTGCTGGTCCGGAAGCTGCGCGCCCCCGCCTCGCCGGAGTTCGCCATCGGGTCGGTCGACGAAGGCGGTTGGGCGTATGTCGCGCCATACGCCCATGCGGCCGGGGGACGATGTCTACATCGAAGAAGAGAAACGCCACCAGCTTGAGGTGCTCAAGGATCGACGCAAACGGTACACCCCCGGTCGGGCGCCGATCGACCTGACGGGGCGCATCGTCATAGTCGTGGACGATGGCCTCGCGACAGGTGCCACCATGATGGCCGCATTGCATGCGGTCCGCGCGCAACAGCCAGCCAGGCTGATTTGCGCGGTGCCGGTCGCATTCCCTGAAAGCCTCGCGCTGGTACGACCGCTCGCCGATGAAGTCGTGTGCCTGCACGCGCCAGAGGACTTCGATGCGGTGGGTCGGTTCTATCGATCGTTCGACCAAGTGGAAGATGAGAGGGCGATAAGTCTGCTGAGTGACACGGGTCCGCGGACTCCTCCACCGCCGTGAGTATTGGACCTTTTCAATTCGCGGAGTCGGCCGCCAAGGATGAGGGAAACGCAAARTCACCGGTCTCCAGCACCACGGGCTTCTCGGGACCGCGCCGATAGTGGTCTAGCGCTGCCGCCTTGATCTGATCGAAATGCTCACAACAAGCCGCGACGAGGCTGTCGCCTCCACCTTGAGCACCGAAGACGTCGCGCAACGCGTCTTCGGAGATTTCCGCGACGATTCGGGGGCCGGCGCTCCCCTTCGGATAGATCGCGAACAGAACGCTCGCTAGATCGAAGCAGTAACTCGCATCGCTGGTCATGGTATCTCTCCTGGCTCACGTCACGCCCACGAATGGGGAAATCGAAGCCTGCTCCCGAATCGACGAACGAGTCTTGGGTCAGTCAAGAAATCCGTATTGCGATTCGCGATCCGATTTGATCCCGCGCAACCCGCGCCTGCCGCCGCTGCCTACAGTGATGAAACGCAGCGCTTCATTCGATTCAACGCAACGCAACGGGTGAAGTGAAGGCTGCAGTTCTGATCACATGAAAGGAAGCAAATGAAATCCGATGTCCAACTCAGGGATGACGTCTTGGCCGAACTCAAGTGGGACCCGATCGTCAACGCCACCGATGTCGGCGTGATCGTCAAGGACGGCGTCGTCACACTGACCGGCCACATCGCCAGCTTCGCCGAAAAATACGCCGCGGAACGAGTGGCCCAGCGTGTCGACGGCGTCAAGGCCCTGGCCGTCGAGCTCACGGTCAAATTGACTTCCGCCCACGAGCGAAGCGACGCGGAAATCGCCTCGGCCGTGGAGAGTGCGATCGAATGGAATTCCCTGGTGCCCAAGGGCAAAGTGCACCCTACCGTCGAAAAGGGTTGGATCACGCTGAACGGCGAGGTCGAATGGGACTACCAGCGGCGCGCCGCGGAAGGTTCCCTGCGCAATCTGCTCGGCGTCATCGGCGTCACGAATCTGGTGAAGGTCAAGCCGAGGGTCAGCGCGACCGACATCGAAACAAAGATCCAGGACGCACTGGTTCGCCAAGCGAGCCGGGAAGCCAGGCGCATCGACGTCGTGGTCGATGGCGCGCAGGTGACGCTCGAGGGGACTGTCAACTCGTGGGCCGAGCGCAGGGCTGCGCAGGGAGTTGCATGGGCCGCCCCGGGCGTGTCGACCGTGATCAATCATCTCCACATCGGCGCTTGAACGCGCACTCTTCGTGAAACCCCCATGAAAAACCAATGGATCCTCGTGGCCAACGCGTCGCTGGCCCGCATCTTCCGCCGTGACGCTGCCCGGACGCCTCTGGTGCCAGTGGAGACCTTGAGTCATGAGCAAAGCCGCATGAGAGGCACCGAGTTGGCGTCGGACCGTCCGGGCCAGGAAGCGGCCGACAACAGCCATGGAATCAACCATTTCGAGCCGCGGACCGACAAGCGTCGCAAGGAACACCTTCGCTTCGCGCGGGAGATCGCCCATCGGCTCGACAAGGGCCTTGCGGCTCAGGAATTCGATTCGCTCACGATGTTCGCATCGAATCCTTTCCTCGGCGAGCTCAAAGCGCAGCTGAGCGATGCCGTGGAAAAGAAGGTCAAGGTGGCGCTCAACAACGACTTCACCTCGCTCGGGCTGGCCGAGCTCGAAGAGCGCCTCCAGGCAATGCACCCGGCCGCTGGATAGATCAGCAAGGAAAATCGCCATGCCATCGAAGGATCTCTTCGCGGCGTTGTTGATCGCCGCGAGCGTGGCGGCATTTGCTGCCGACTGCACCGCACCCGGCCAGCTGAGTCCGGTATCGACACCCACGCAAAAAGTGCGCGACGCCGCGAGCAAGACCGCTCACGATGCGCAGGTCGCCGCGCAGAAGGCGGCCGACGAAGCCAGTGCCGCCGCAGAGCAGAGCAAGGTGAACGCGGGCAAGATCTCCCGGGCGATCGCCGAGGCCATCCGTCGCGCGGCACAGAAGGCCGCCGAATCAGCGACGCGATTCCAGGAAAAGGCAACGGCATCTGCCAACCGGGCCCTCGACGCCAGCAAGGAAGCTGCGACCAAGGCCGAGGAAGAAAGCAAGAAGGCATCCGCGGCCACACAGGAAGCGCTTGCCAAGGCCGAAGCGGCGGTCCAGAGCGCGATCGCTTCGAGCAAGGAAGAAGCCGAGAAGGCCGCGGCCGGTGTCTTATACACATCTCCGAGCCCACGAGACTCTAATAAATCG
>NZ_JBFUIU010000757.1:0-4230 GCF_056401695.1 Variovorax sp. P4_D9 | reverse complement strand
GACATCGATGCTGCCGTCGAAGGCCTGATGGCGGCCAAGTTCCGCAACGGCGGGCAGACCTGCGTGTCCCCGAACCGCGTGTTCGTGCACGAGCGCCTGCATGACGCCTTCGCCGACAAGCTGGCCGGGCGCGTAGGCGCACTCAAGGTGGGCCCGGCGAGCGACCCGGGCTCGCAGATCGGTCCGATGATCAATGCGCGCGCGGTCGAGAAGATCGAGCGCCATGTGGATGACGCGGTCGCAAAGGGCGCCAAAGTGCTCACCGGCGGAAGGCGTCTTGTCGATCTGGGCCCGAACTATTACGCGCCCACGGTGCTGGTGAACGCTGACGCCACCATGGCCTGCAGCTGCGAGGAGACTTTCGGCCCGGTGGTGCCGATCACGCGCTTCGACAGCGAAGCCGAGGTGATCGCCGCGGCCAACGACACGCCCTTCGGACTGGCCGCGTACTTTTACTCGCAAGACGTCCGCCGCATCTGGCGCGTGGCCGATGCGCTGGAGACAGGCATCGTCGGCATCAACGAAGGCGCGCTCGCCGCCGAGGCTGCCCCCTTCGGCGGCGTCAAGGCCTCGGGCTACGGACGCGAGGGCTCGGTGCACGGCCTCGACGATTATCTGCACATCAAGTACCTGTGCCAGGGACAGCTGTAGCAGAGCACGGTCGCGGCCTGGAATGCCCGGCGAACTCATCGGTCGTCGTGGCCCAGCCGCGCTGAAGCGCCCCCGCGCCTATACGCGCAATCAACCATGAAAAGCCCTTTGTCCAAGCACCGCGTCGTTATCGTGGGCGGCGGCGCCGGCGGGCTGGAGCTGGCCACGCGTCTCGGCGATACGCTCGGCAAGCGCCGCATGGCGGACGTCACGCTGATTGACATGCACCGCACCCACGTCTGGAAGCCCAAGCTGCACGAGATCGCCGCGGGCAGTATGGATATGAGCGCGCACGAGGTCGACTACCTCGCGCAGGCGCACTGGCACCGCTTCCGCTTCCGGCTCGGCGAGCTCACCGGCATCGACCGCGAGCGGCGCGAGGTGCACGTGGCGTCCTACCTGGACGATGAAGGCCGGATGGTCACGCCCGCGCGCGCCTTCGGCTACGACACGCTGGTGATCGCCATCGGCAGCCTGAGCAACGACTTCGGCACGCCCGGCGTGCGCGAGTATGCGCTGCGGCTTGAGTCGAAGGCGGATGCGGAGCGCTTTCATCAGCGCATGGTCAACGCCTGCATCCGGGCGCATGCGCAGACCACGCCGCTGCGGCCCGAGCAGCTGCACGTGGCGATCATCGGTGCAGGCGCCACGGGCGTGGAGCTGGCGGCCGAGCTGCATCGCACCACGCGCGAGGTCGTGGCCTACGGGCTGGACCGCGTGGACGCCGAGAAGGACATCCAGGTCAGCGTGATCGAGGCCGCCGACCGCGTGCTGCCCGCGCTACCGCCGCGCTTGTCGGCCGCCACCGAGGCGCTGCTGTGCAAGCTGGGCGTGGAAGTGCACACCGCGGCCAAGGTGGCCGAGGTGCTGCCCGAGGGCGTGCGCCTGGCCGACGGCCGCACGCTGCCGGCCGAGCTGGTGGTGTGGGCCGCGGGCGTGAAGGCCGCCGATTTCATGAAGGACATCGCGGGGCTCGAAACCAACCGCAGCAATCAGCTCGCGGTGCTGCCAACGCTGCAGACAACGCGCGACGCCGACATCTTCGCCATCGGCGACTGCGCGGCCTGCAACTGGCCCGAGGCCAACGGGGGCAAGGGCGGTCTGGTGCCGCCGCGCGCGCAGGCAGCCCACCAGCAGGCCTCGCATGTCGCGGCGCAGATCCGCCGGCGCATGGCGGGCAGGGAGCTCATGCCCTATTGCTACCGCGACTTCGGCTCGCTCGTGTCGCTCGGCGAGTACAGCACCGTGGGCAACATGATGGGTGGCCTGATCGGCGGCAGCTTGATGATCGAAGGGCTGTTCGCCCGACTCATGTACATGTCACTCTACAAGATGCACGAGCTGGCGCTGCACGGCGTCCTCAAGGTCTCACTCGACACGCTCGCGCGCCTCATCACGCGGCGCACCGAACCCCACGTCAAGCTGCATTGAGGCGTTGCGAGCGCGCGGGGCGGCCGGTCAGCAAGGACCAGCTGGTTGACCGCCTGCGCGAATGGGGCGAGGAGGTGAGCCTCAATGCGATTGAGGTGTACATCCATCGCCTGCGCAAGAAGATCGAGAAGGGGCCTGTGCGCGTGGCAACGGCTCGCTGGCTCGGCTGCAACTACCTGGAGAAGATCTAAAGCTCCGGAAACTATTTTACATAAGCCACATTGTATCACCTAAGTCGTTGATTCTTAACGACTTTATCAGTGCATGCCGGGCGGCCTCCGGCTTGATTTTGAGGCTCGAATCGTACTCCCGCTACGACGACCCGAGCATTTTCAAACGATCCCCCATCGACCTGCAGATTCACCGGGCGCCGCTTGGGCTCAAGAACGCGTCCCGTGGCGCTTGATGACGCCTGCGTCTCGCGCGGGGCTGCCACGGGGCACGCTCGGCCTTGGGTGATCGAGGGGCCCCGATTCTCTGCCCCGTCGACGGGTTTGAAGCGGAATCGGCCGCCGATACCAACGACGCAAAGGGATTGCCTGAACTTTGTCAAACGAATTACTGGAACCACATGCAACGGCTCGCCGAGGACCACGTTTCTGTTCTATTTCATACATATTATGTATGATGTGCTATGTGAAATACACATCACTTCCGATAATTATTTATTATCGCAAGTAAAAACAGACAGGAGAAGAGGGCATGGATCCGAAAAGTTCGAGCGACCTCAATCAACCGATCCGAAGCGGCCGCGGCATTCAGGAGGCGCAGGTCTGGGCAGCGGCCGATGCGCTCGTGCATGAAGGCCTGCGCCCGACGATCGAGCGCGTGCGCCAGAAGATCGGCAGCGGCTCGCCCAACACCGTGAGCCCGATGCTCGAACGGTGGTTCGCCACGCTCGGCGAGCGGCTGGAGGGCCGAGGAACCAGCTTGGCCGACGGTGAGGCAAAGCAACTCCCGTTGGCCATCGTCCAGGCCGCCCAGCAGATCTGGGACGTCGCCCGCCGGGAGGCCGACCAGGTGCAGGTTCAGAAAACCGAAGCCACCCGCCGCGAGCTGGAGCTCGAACGTAGCGCCCTTGCCGAGAAGGAAGGCGATCTGCAGCAGCGCGAAACCTCCTTCGAGCAGGCCCGCGTCGCGCTCGAGGAGGCGCTCGCCTCGTCGCGCCAGGCGGTCACGGCCATGGAGAGCCAAATGCACGCGCAGCAGCAGGAGTCCGCGCGCTTGCTGAGTGGGTCGGAGGCCGACGTGCGGCGCCTGCGCAAGGCACTCGACGAGGCCGTGGCCAGCAAGGAAGCCCTGCGCGAGAAGGCGGCGATGGAACTCGGCGCGGCGCAGCGCGACGCAAGGGAAGCAGAGCAGCGCCATGTCGCGCATGAACGCCGCCTGCTCGCAGACGTCGATCGCGAGCGGGTAGCCGCGCGCCAAGCCGTCACGGACCTCGCGAAAGAGCATAAGGCCCGCGCTGCGGATCTGGAAGCCGCGCGCGCCGCGCAGGAAGCAGGCAAGCAGGCGCTCCAGGCAGAGAAGGCCGCGCACCGCGATGCAGCTGCCGCCTGGTCGCTAAGGCAGCAGGAGGGCCAGGTCGAACTTGCAACCCTTCGGGAGCGGGCCGCCCGGGCAGAGCAACGTGTGAACGACTTTGCCGCCCAGTTGCAGCGCCAGAAGGGGCAGGCTGAGAGGGAGATCGCGCAGTTGCGTGAGAGCCAAGCGGCGACGGCGACCGCACTTCGTCAGATTCAGGCAAGCCGCAACGAGCAACCTCGGGCCGACCGCGCCCCGCGCGCTAGGAAGCCATCGGAATGACGGTGGACGCAACAAGGCGGTGCTGAAAAATGGTCTGGGAGGCCTGTGGCCGCCTTATTTTCTCGCAAGATCCGATAGGTCTTCGCGCTTCGAACAAGGGCCTCTGCAGGAACATTGCCGGTTCGAGCAACGGTTCGCCCGGCCTCTTCTCCTGGAGGCCTCGGTCCTCGTCGAGGGCAACTACGAGCAAACGGCGGTAAACACCCTGCTCTTTTGCGCTCCAAAAGGCCCGATACGATCGGATTGATTCCTAACGGGGCAATGGACCTAGCCCCCGGGACCATGAGGTCGCCCGCGGCGCAATCAAGCCCTCCAACTTGGGCGTCACACAAAGTGAAAGTG
>NZ_JBFUIU010000756.1:0-4245 GCF_056401695.1 Variovorax sp. P4_D9 | reverse complement strand
GTACATGGGCGCTTTCCTGATCCTCTCGGGATTCATGATCGGCACCTTCGCGGCGCTCGACGGCCTGCTGTTCTACGTCTTCTTCGAAGCCACGCTGATCCCGATGTACCTAATCATCGGCATCTGGGGCGGCCCGAACAAGATCTATGCGGCCTTCAAGTTCTTCATCTACACGCTGCTCGGCTCGCTGCTGATGCTGGTCGCGCTGATCTACCTGTACAACCAGTCGGGCGGCAGCTTCGACATCCTGAGCTGGCACAAGCTGCCGTTGTCGGGGACGGCCCAGACCTTCCTGTTCTTCGCCTTCTTCGCCTCCTTCGCGGTCAAGGTGCCGATGTGGCCGGTCCACACCTGGCTGCCCGACGTGCACGTCGAGGCGCCTACCGGCGGCTCCGCGGTGCTGGCGGCGATTATGCTGAAGCTCGGCGCCTACGGCTTCCTGCGCTTCTCGATGCCGATCGCGCCCGACGCCTCTCACGAATGGGCCTGGCTCATGATCGCGCTGTCACTGATCGCGGTGATCTACGTCGGCCTGGTGGCGCTGGTGCAGCAGGACATGAAGAAGCTGGTGGCCTACTCGTCGGTGGCCCACATGGGCTTCGTGACGCTGGGCTTCTTCATCTTCAACGATCTCGGCGTGTCCGGCGGCATCGTCCAGATGATCGCCCACGGCTTCGTCTCGGGCGCGATGTTCCTGTGCATCGGCGTGCTCTACGACCGCGTGCATTCGCGCCAGATCGCCGACTACGGCGGCGTGGTCAACACCATGCCCAAGTTCGCCGCCTTTGCGCTGCTGTTCGCGATGGCCAACTGCGGCCTGCCGGCCACCGCCGGTTTCGTCGGCGAGTGGATGGTGATCCTCGGGGCGGTCAAGGCCAACTTTTGGCTCGGCCTCGGCGCCGCCACCGCGCTGATCTTCGGCGCCGCCTACACGCTGTGGATGTACAAGCGGGTCTACCTGGGCCCGGTGGGCAACGACCACGTCAAGGAACTCAGCGACATCGATGCGCGCGAGTTCATGATGCTGGCCCTGCTCGCCATCGCGGTGCTGTGGTTGGGCCTCTATCCGAAGCCGTTCACCGATGTGATGAACGCGTCCGTCGATGGGCTGCTCCAGCACATGACGGTTTCCAAGCTGCCTTGATTGAATCCACGCTGAACAAGAGAACGAGATGATTGACAAACTCAGCTGGATGACGATCTACCCCGAGGCGGTGCTGCTGATCATGGCCTGCATCATCGCGCTGGTCGATCTGTCCTCGACCAGCCCGCGCCGCACCGGCACCTACGTGCTGACCTTGCTCACGCTCGCGATCATCGCGGTGCTGACCGGCTTCAACGCCTCCCTGGGCAAGACGATCTACGGCTTCGGTGGCATGGTCGTCAGCGACCCGATGGGCAACTGGCTCAAGTGCTTCTCGACCCTGGCGCTGATGGTCACGCTGGTCTACGGCCGACCCTACGCGGCCGACCGCGGCATGCTGCACGGCGGCGAGATGTTCACGCTGAGCCTGCTTGCGCTGCTGGGCATGTTCGTGATGATGTCGGGCAGCAACTTCCTGCTGATCTACCTCGGCCTCGAACTGCTGACGCTCTCCAGCTACGCCCTGGTGGCCCTGCGCCGTGACAACGCGGTCGCCAGCGAGGCGGCCATGAAGTACTTCGTGCTCGGCGCGATGGCCAGCGGCTTCCTGCTGTACGGGATGTCGATGATGTATGGCGCCACTGGCTCGCTCGACATCAACGAGGTGTTCAAGGCGATCGCCAGCCGCCAGGTGAATCACCAGGTGCTGGTGTTCGGCCTGGTCTTCATCGTCGCCGGCCTGGCCTTCAAGGTCGGTGCCGCGCCGTTCCACATGTGGGTGCCGGACGTCTACCAGGGTGCGCCCACCGCGATCACGCTGATGATCGGCGCGGCGCCCGAACTGGCTGCCTTCGCGATCATCATCCGGCTGCTGGTCGAGGGCCTGCTGCCGCTGGCGATCGACTGGCAGCAGATGCTGGTGCTGCTGGCCATTGCGTCGTTGCTGGTCGGCAACCTGGCCGCCATCGCGCAGACCAACCTCAAGCGCATGCTGGCCTACTCGACCATCGCGCAGATGGGCTTCATGCTGCTCGGCCTGGTGGCGGGCGTGGTCAACGGCAACACCTACAACGCCCAGTTCGCCTACAGCGCGTCGATGTTCTACATGATCACGTACGTGCTGACGACGCTGGCGAGCTTCGGCATCATCCTGCTGCTGGCGCGCGAAGGCTTCGAGAGCGAAGAGATCACCGATCTCGCCGGCCTCAACCAGCGCAGCCCGCTCTATGCCGGCGTGATGGCGATCGCGATGTTCTCGTTGACGGGGATTCCGCCGCTGGTCGGCTTCTACGCCAAGCTGGCGGTGCTGCAGGCGCTGATCGCCTCGGGCCAGGCGTTCTACATCGGACTCGCGGTGTTCGCGGTCGTGATGTCGCTGATCGGCGCCTTCTACTACCTGCGGGTGGTCAAGGTGATGTACTTCGACGCCCCGGTTACGGCCAGCACGGTCTCGGCACCGGGCGACGTTCGCACCGTGCTGACGCTCAACGGCGCCATGATCCTGATCCTCGGCATCCTGCCCGGCGGCCTCATGACGCTGTGCGCGAACGCGATCGTGGCCACCCTGGCCACCTGAGCGCGCCGTGTCCCAGAGCGCGTCGGTCTGGATGGTGCTGGCGCTCGCGCTGCTGGCGGCCAACCTGCCTTTCCTCAACGAGCGCCTGCTGGGTCTAGTACCGCTCGCCGCGCGCCGCAAATCGCTGGCGATCCGGCTGGCCGAACTGGTGCTGCTCTATCTGGTCGTCGGCGCCATCGGCCTGCTGTTCGAGCGTCGGGTCGGCCAGATTGCGCCGCAGGGCTGGGAGTTCTACGCCGTGACGGGTGCCTTGTTCGTGGTGCTGGCGTTCCCGGGCTTCACTTGGCGCTATCTGATGAAGCATCGACACGCCGCCGCGCACTGACATGAAATGCCCCCACGCTCATCGCTTCGCATATCGCTGCCCCCGAGGGGGCGCTCAGTGCCCTTCGGGCGGGCGGCCGGGCGGGCACTGACATGACCGACAAGCACCTCAAGGAAGAACTCACCACCAGCGAGTTGCTGTTCAAGGGTAACTTCCTGCACGCTAGGCGCGACACGGTACGCCTGCCCGACGGCCACAGCGCAACGCGCGAGTACGTGGTGCACCCGGGTGCGGTGGTGGTGGTGCCGCTGCTCGACGACGGCCGCGTGGTGCTCGAGCGCCAATACCGCTACCCGATCGGCCACGTGATGACCGAATTCCCCGCGGGCAAGCTCGATGCGGGCGAGGAGCCGCTGCTCTGCGGCCAGCGCGAACTGCTCGAGGAAACCGGCTACACCGCCCGCGAATGGGCCCGCGCCGGCGCGATGCACCTGGCGGTCGCCTACTCGACCGAGATCATCCACATCTATTTTGCGAGGGGCCTGACGCTGGGCGACCGGCAGCTCGACCACGGCGAGTTCCTCGACGTGATCACGGCCACCCCCGTCCAATTGATGGCCTGGTGCCGCGACGGCACGGTGTCGGATGCAAAGACGCTGACCTGCAGCCTGTGGCTGCAGAACGTGCTGTCGGGCGCCTGGGCTCTCGATTGGCACGACGCATCTTCGCCAGCCGGCCGATAATCGCGGGATGAAGGTCCTCAACCTCCAGTGCGCCCATGGCCACGGCTTCGAGGGGTGGTTTGCGTCTCAGGATGCATTCGACACCCAGCTTGCCGACGGCCTCGTGGAGTGCTCCCTGTGCGGCGATACCGCTATCACCAAGCTGCTGGCCGCGCCGCGGCTGAACCTCGGCAATGCCAAGCCGCCGGTCGAGGCGGCGCCGGTCAAGTCCCCTGCCGCCGATTCGCCGGAAGCGCGCTGGCTGCGTGCCGTGCGCGAGGTCATTGCCCAGACCGAGGATGTGGGCGATCGCTTCGTCGACGAAGCCCGCAAGATGCATTACGGCGAGGCCGAGGAGCGCGGCATCCGTGGCCAGGCGACGCCCGAGCAGGCGCGGTCGCTGGCTGACGAAGGAATCCCGGTTTTCACGCTGCCGCTGCCGGCAGCCCTCAAGGAAACGCTGCAGTAGGTCGCTCGTCAGGCGGCTTCGGCCACCGGCTGGGGATCCGCCGTGAATTGGAGTGCGGCCAAGCGCGCGTAGACGCCGTTCTGCGCCACCAGCGCCGCGTGCGTTCCCTGCTCGACGATGCCGCCGTGG
>NZ_JBFUIU010000755.1:0-4252 GCF_056401695.1 Variovorax sp. P4_D9 | reverse complement strand
CCCCAGCCCGGCGCGCGCGCCATCTCGCTCAAGGCGCTGTCGCCGAGCGTCAGGCCGTCGATCGAATGGAACAGGCGACGGCGCGCTGGATCGTCGGAACCGAGCGCGCGGTAGATCACTTCGTTGAAGCATTCGATGAAGCACTGGGCGGCCGCGCTCATCGGATCGCCGCGGCGCGAGGTCAGGCTCACGGTCGCTTCGTTCAGGCGCTCCGCCAGCGACAGCACGCACAGGTGCTCACGGTCGGCGGCCGCCTCGACCAGGGGCCAGGCCATCAGCCCCAGCATGTCCGTGCTGCGGATCAGGCTCATCGCGATGACCATCGAGTGCGCGACGTGGATCGTTGGTGCGTATTCGCGCAAGTAGCGACTGAACGCGTCGTCGCGCTGAGCCGGGTCGTCTGAGGGCATCCAGTTCAGCAGCCACTGCGCATCGCGCAATTCGGCCAGAGATCTGCAATGCGCGAGCGGATGGCCTTCGCGCGCTACCACCGCAGAACTGATGCGGAACAACGGGACATGGGCGAAATCGTCATTCATCGACGGCGGACAGGCGCGACCGATGCAGAAATCCAGCGTTCCGTCGCGCAGCTTCGGAATCGAGACTGTCAAGACGCCTTCGAAGAACTCCAGGCGCACATCCGGCATGCGCTGCTGAAACAGTTTGACGATCTCGCCCAGGCAGGTCAGCGCGATCCATGACGCGATCCCGATGCGCAATGGGGCCCGCGGACGATCGACCAACATCGCCACCTCTTCCTGGGCGCGCGCAAGCTGTCCAACAATGAGCCGCGCGTGCACCAACAACGCGCGCCCGACCTCGGTGAACTTCACCCCCTTGGCCTCGCGCGTGATGAGCAACGTCTTGAGATCGTCCTCGAGTTCCCGCACCGCCTTGGTCACCGCCGCCGGCGACAGGCCGGCGGCACGCGAAGCAGCACGAATGCTGCCGTGGTCACCGATCGCGACAAGGGCTTTGAGTTGATGAACCTTCATACCGATCACTGAGCGCAAGCTGGTCCCCGATGGGATTATGTGCGAGGCCGCGAGATGCATGCCTGGCAACCGGCGCTTAACAGCACCACCGTTCCAGGGACTGTTCCACACGGACGGTAAGTCCTAGTATCGAGCCAGATTCACCCCACAGCCTCGCGACCATGGACCCCTGCCGATTCCCATTTTCACGTTTCCTCGTGGCCGTGCTCGCGACCGCTGCGGCGACCCTGGCTGTCGCCCAGGAAGACTATCCGTCGCGGCCGATCATGTTGATCGTGGGCTATGGCGTCGGAGGGACGACCGACAGCCTTGCGCGGCCGTTCGCCGACGTGCTCGGGCGTGTGCTGAAGACCAAGGTGATCGTCGACAACGTGAGCGGCGCCGCCGGAGCGGTGGGGGCTCAAAAGGTCGTCACGGCACGGCCCGACGGTTACACGCTGCTGCTGGGCGGAAATAGCGAGCTGATCGCGACCAAGCTGATCAACCCGAAGCAGCTGTACGACGGTCTCAAGGACCTGACGCCGATCGGCGTGGTCAGCCATCAGGGCGGCGTGCTGCTGGCGTCGCGCCAGTCCGGAATCAAGACCACCGACCAGTACATCCAACTGCTGCGCAAGAACCCCGGCAAGTACAACTACGCCAGCTCGGGCGTCGGCTCGATGTTCCACTTCGCGGGTGAGATCGTGCGCGAGCGCACTGGCACCCAAGTCACCCACGTGGCCTACCGCAGTATCTCGACGCTGGGCAGCGATCTCGCCGGGGGTACTGTCGAGTTCGGCTTCATGGGCACAGGGCCGGCGAAGACGTTCATCGACTCGGGCCTCGTGGTGCCGATCGCGRTCACCAGTGGCACGCGAGCGCCGATGTACCCGAATGTGCCCTCGCTGGCCGAACACCCGGAACTCAAGGGCTACGACCTCACCGGGTGGTTTGCGCTGATGGTGCCCAAGGGTGTGCCGGACCCCATCGTCGCGAAGCTCAAGGTGGCGCTCAAGGAGACGCTGAAGGACGCCCGCCTGCGCCAGACCTTCAACGACCTGGGCGGCCTGCCGATGATCGAGGAGGAGGAGGACCTGCCAAAGCTGATGCGCGAGGAGAGCGCACGCTATAAGAAGTTCGTCGAGACGGCGCACCTGGACTCGCGACCATGAAGTCATCGTCCACCGTTGCCGACATCGCCGCCGCCGTCGAGGACCGGCGCCGACCTTATCTCGAAATCGCCGATCGGATCTGGGGCTTAGCCGAGATGCGTTACCGCGAATTCGAGTCGGCCGAGCTGCACGCAGCGGCCCTGGAGGCCGAGGGCTTTCGCGTCACGCGCGGCGTGGCCGGGATGCCGACCGCTTTCGTTGCCGAAGCCGGCAGCGGTGGACCGGTGATCGGCTTTCTCGGCGAATACGATGCCCTGGCGGGCTTGAACCAGGCCAGCGGCGCGCTCGAGTGCCGCCCCGATCCGACCCGTGCGCTCAACCAGGGCCACGGCTGCGGGCACCATTTGCTGGGCACGGCGGCGCACCTGGCCGCGGTGGTCGCGCGCGATCACCTGCGGCGCCATGAGATGCCCGGCACGGTACGCTTCTACGGCTGCCCAGCCGAGGAGGCCGCCGCCGGCAAGACCTTCATGGCGCGCGCCGGGCTTTTCGACGATCTCGACGCGGCGCTGTCCTGGCACCCGTCGGTGGCCAATTCGGTGTTCATGAACGCCACCCTGGCCAACGTGCAGGCCTATTTCCGGTTCCGCGGCAAATCGGCGCACGCCGCGCTCGCGCCGCACCTGGGACGCAGCGCGCTCGACGCAGCCGAACTTATGAACGTCGGCGTCAACTACCTGCGTGAGCACATGTCCGAGCAGGCGCGCGTGCACTTCGCTTACATCGACTCGGGCGGTCCGTCGACCAACGTGATCCCGGCTTATGCCGAGCTGCTCTACACCGTGCGGGCGTCACGCATCGACGAGGCGCTGGCACTGTTCGAGCGCGTCGAGCAGGTGGCGCGCGGCGCGGCGATGATGACCGGCACAACGGTCGAGATCGTGTTCGACAAGGCGGTGTCCAACCTGCTGCACAACGACACGCTCGACCGCGTGATGGCCGAGCAGATGGAAGCTGTGGGCGCGCTCGAGATCAATGAAGACGAACGGCGCTTTGCCGCCGAGATCCAGGCCACGATCGCGGCCGAGGAGTTCGCCAACAGCGCCAAGCATTTCGCTGCTGCGCTGCGCGACCCGCAACCCATCGCCACCGGCATCCTGCCCTACAAGCCCGATGCCACGCGGCCGGTGACCGGCTCGACTGATATGGGCGACGTGAGCTGGGCTGCGCCGACCACCCAGTGCCTGACCGCCTGCTTTGCCTGGGGAACCGCCTTCCATTCGTGGCAGATGGTCGCGCAGGGGAAGACTTCGCTTGCTCACAAGGGCCTGCTTTTGGCCGCCAAATGCTTGGCTGCGACCGGCGTCGCGCTCGTGAGCCGGCCCGAAACGCTGCGCGAGGCAGCCAGCGAGCTGCACGCCAAGCGCAGGGGGGCCGCCTACCGCTGCCCCATCCCGGCCAAGGTGCTGCCGCCTCCGTCGCGCGAGGCGACGCAATGAGGGGGAATCCTTGTCGCCAACTTTTGGTCGCGCCGGTGCGACCACAGACGCCATCAGGTGCGCGAGATCGGAGGCTTCCACGTTGGGGCCAACAGGTGACGCTGTTCGGCCTGCCCGCACGCGAGATACGCTTCACGCCGCCCGCGCCGCCGGTTCGTCGGTCGTCAAGCTCTGAAGACCGTCGCCCGTCCGGAGAAGTTGTCTGCGTATCTGAACAGTAATGGTCCTAGGCGCAGCTTGCATGCGCAGGCAGATCGAGCTTTGTGCTCGTTGGATCGTTCCGCGCTCGGCTTCTTGAATCTTGTCAACAAACCGACACAAAGCCGGGTCATGATGCCAATCGCGGCAGATCTTCCGGCGCCAGTGGGGATGTTTCGGCGCCGCTAGTCATCACCGGTTCCCCGATGACTGCGGACTGTCGCTCTTTCGCTCAATGAGCGCGGCCAAGAAGCGAGCATCACTTCGCCGTCCGTCGCATGGCTCCCGGCGCGGTCTCCAAAGCGGCGGCATGAGAGGCATCACGCTTCGAAACGACCAGGACTCGAATGGGAATTCAGAAGGGCGTGGGAACCAGACGGTATGACCCACTCGGATCAAATTGACGCATCACGGGAGCCAAACCATGTCAGATGAGTTCGACGATGCCATCGACGTTGCAGTCTGGCAC